>CALVRT010000020.1 GCA_944358735.1 uncultured Bacilli bacterium
TAATTTAGAAACTGGTATGCCAAATACGACTCCAACTGCTAGTCAGGAGACAACAACTTTAGCTAAAGATATTTTTGGTAGCACACCAGAAACAAATACAAATTCAAATGATATAGAAAAATTATAAATCATTGTAATAAATAGAGAATATAAGTTAAAGCTTATATTTTCTTTTGTGAAAAAGCATATACTAATAAAGAAATCTGTGATATAATGAGAAAGGTGATTTATGTGCGAATACTAGAAAAGTTAAATGTTAAACCAAATGATATTAGTCTATATGAAAAAGCTTTTACGCATACATCTTATGCCAACGAACATAATACCACAAGTTATGAACGTTTAGAATTTTTAGGTGATGCTGTTTTAGAACTTTTAATGAGTGATTATTTGTATAATAATCGTAATTTTAATGAGGGAGAAATGACTAAAATGCGAGCTCATTATGTTTGTGAAACGGCATTATATGAATATTCTAAACGGCTTGAACTTGGTAAACATTTGAAACTTGGCAAAGGTGAAATAGAAACTGGAGGAATGAATAGTAAAGCTATTAATTCAGATATTTTTGAATCTTTTTTAGGAGCTTTATATTTAGACCAAGGTATTGATATTGCGCGTAAATTTTTTAATGATTTTATAATTCCAATGATAGAGAATAATGAAGTTGATTTTTTTGACGATTATAAATCAGCTTTGCAGGAATATGTGCAAACGGATAGAAAAAGTTTAGAGTATAAACTTATAAATGAAGAAGGTCCAGCACATCATAAAACATTTACAGTTGTGGTAATGATAGATGACATTGTTTATGGTAAAGGAAGTGCACATAGCAAAAAAGAAGCCGAGCAAATGGCGGCTAAAGATGCTTTAGAAAAGGCACAGAGAGGGTGATAGTATGGGAAGAGCTTATGAAGTAAGAAAAGCAAGTATTCAGAAAACAGGAGCAGCCAAAGCAAAACTTTATTCAATGTATGCTAGAGAAATATATCAAGTAGCAAAAACTGGTGGCGTTGAAATGGAAGCTAATGCGGCTTTAAAAAGATTAGTTGATAGAGCTAAAAAAGAGCAAGTTCCTGGAGATATTATTAAAAGAGCAATCGATAAAGTAAATAGTGGTGTTGATGAAACTTATACTAGTACTAATTATGAATTATTTGGACCAGCAGGGTCAACTTTAATTGTTGCTTGTTTAACTGATAATGTTAATCGTAGTGTAAGTAGTGTTAGAGCTGTTGTTAATAAATGCCATGTTAAATTAGGCACTCAAGGTAGTGTTAGTTACATGTACGACCACTTATGTATTGTTAGTTTTAAAGGTTTAGATGTTGAAGAAACTATGGAAACATTATTAGAAGGTGGAGCTGATTTTATCGATATTGAAATGGAAGAAGATGAAACAGTTATCTATGGACACCCTAATGATTTATTTAGTATTAAGGAAGCTATTAGTAATAAATTACCAAAAGTCCAATTTGATATGGATGAAATTACATATTTAGCTAAAGAAAAAGTAACTTTAGATGGTGAAGATAAAGAAACATTTGAAAAACTACTTACAATGCTCGATGATATTGAAGATGTTCAGCACATTTATCATAACGTAGAATTATAAAAGCCTGCATTTATTTTGCAGGTTTTGTTTTTGAATAAGTTTTATCAGAAGTTTGATAGCTATTATTTTGTGTTTGGCAAATATTAACAAAATAATGATAATTATGAAATGGTTACTAAATAATTTGTGTAACCTTTTTATTTTATAAAATATGTGCTAAAATGGATGTAGTAATGGAGGTGATAATGATGACTAAAACCCTTTTGCCCTTGTTACCGGCCGATACTTATATTGTTAAAAATGCTACAATTTTAAATAATGAAGTTCGTAATACCTTAATTAAACTATATCAACCGGTAATTGGAAGTATTGCTGTAAATCTTTATTTTACGCTTTGGAGTAATTTAGATTCTTGTGAAATTATAGGAACAGAATATACTCATCATAATTTAATGAGTAATATGCAGCTTCGGCTTGATAATATATTAGAAGCTAGAGAAAAGTTAGAAGCTATTGGTTTACTTAAAACTTATGTTAAAAAAGGGAGCGTTAATAATTATATTTATGAACTTTATTCACCATTATCACCTTATGAGTTTATTTCTAATCCCATTTTAAATACAACTTTAAAAAATAACATTAGCAAAAGCGAATATGAAAAAATTATTAAATTTTTTAGTGTTCCTAAAATTAACTTAAAAGAATATGAAGATATAACGGCTAGTTTTAAAGATACTTTTGCAGTAACTGATTTAGCTGAAATAAAAACCGCAGAAATTAGAAATGTTCGGAGTTTAGATATTGTTATCGATAAAAAAGTCGATTTAAATATGATTTTTGCTAGTATTTCTAGCGATTATTTAAACGTTAAAAGTGTAACTAAAGAGATTAAATCCTTACTTTATAAACTAGCGTTTATTTATAATTTAAATGAAGAAGAACTTACTGAACTGATTAAAAATAGTGTTAACGAAAAGCATTTTATTGATAAAAATCTTTTACGAACTAATTGTCAAAATTATTATACTTTTGAACATCAAGGAAGCACGCCAACTCTAGTTTATAAAAAAGAACCTGAATATTTAAGAAAACAAGTTACTAGTACATCTAAAAAAAGCAAATTAATTTATACGTTTGAATCCTTAAGCCCTTATGACTTTTTAACTGGACGCAATAAAGGTGTAAGGCCAAGTAAAAGTGATTTAAGTGTGCTTGAGACTTTGCTTATTGATTATGAGTTTACCCCTGGAGTTGTGAATGTATTAATTGATTATGTCCTTAAAATTAATAATAATAAGTTAACCAAAAATTTTGTATTAAAAATTGCCGACCAATGGAAACGAAGTAATGTTAAAACCATTGAAGAAGCTATGAGTATTTGTAAAAACGAAAATAAAGTCAAAAATAGAGTTAAAAAGAAAACAACAGTTAAAGAAGAAAAACCAGAATGGTTTGATAAAGATTTTCAGGAAAATTTAGCCAGTGCTGAAGAAATAAGTGCTCTTGAAGCTAGACTAGGAGGTAAATAATGCAGGCATTAAAAGAAAGTTTAAAAACTAGTAATAATTTAATAAATAATTTAGAAGAATCTTTTGATGAAGCCTTAAAAAACGAAGAATTTAAAAAGTTTGTCAGTAAAATTAAATTAAAAAGAAGCACGTTAATTAAATATACTTCTTCTTTAGAAGAAAGTTTTAGTGAGTATAAAAATTGTCAAAATTGTAAAAATATTTTAGAATGTCAAAATAAATTAAAAGGTTATGCTTTCTTGCCTAGAATTAAAAATGAAGCTTTAGAATTTGCTTATAAACCGTGTAAGTATAAAATAGCGTTAGATAAAAAGAATAAATTTTATGAAAATACTTTAGTTTTTAATGAACCTCTTGAGATAAAAGAAGCTAGTTTAAAAAAAATATATAAAACCGATAAAAATAGATATAAAGTTATTATTTGGCTAACTGATTTTATTCAAAGATATAAACAAGATAAAAATCAAAAAGGTCTTTATTTACATGGAAACTTTGGTAGTGGAAAAACTTATTTGATATCCGCTACATTTAATGAACTAGCTAAAGAAGGTATTAAAACCGCCGTTATTTTCTGGCCCGAGTATCTTCATTATTTAAAAACTTTGTTTAATACCAATGAGTTTGCTAGTAAGTTTAATGAAGTGAAGAAAGCGCCTCTCCTTTTAATTGATGATTTAGGTGCCGAAAACAATACACCGTGGGCTAGAGACGAGATACTTTGTTCTTTACTTCAATACCGAATGGATGAAAAGTTACCAACATTTTTTACTTCTAATTTGGATTTAACCGCTTTAGAAAAACATCTAGCAACAACATCTTTTGGCATTGAAGAAGTTAAGGCTGGAAGAATAATCGCACGTATCAAACAATTAACTGAAACCGAAGAAATGGTTAGTAAGAACTTAAGAAAGTAATTTTTTGTTACTATTCACAGCCAAATAAAAATAAACACGACAAAACGGCAAACTAATAGCCGTTTTTTTAAGCTTCTTGTTTACCTAATATTTCTTGAACAGTATAAGGTTTATCTTCTATAGCTTTAACAATGGCCGTATGAACATTGATATCATTTCTTTTACAAGTTTCAATATAACTTTTAATTCTTGCAAAGTATTCAGCATTTTTAATGTTTGCAAATTGTCCCGATACTTTCATTTTTGTTTTGCTTGACCTTTTTGTCCGCCTTTTGATTTTTGTGATTCTTTCCTTGAATTAGGAATTCTTTTTTCTTTACCAATGGGAGTTTTACTGGTTGTAATTCCACTATTACTACTATCATTATTGAGTATAGCTTTAAGTTTAATATTTTCGGCTTTCAAAGCTTGATTTTCCTTTAATAAATCACTAGTTGCAGCTTCTAGTGCTTTTTTTATTTTATCTTCCATATTTTTTTCTAAATATCTTAATTGAGATTTTAAATTATTGTTATTTTCTTTTTGATGTTCTAAAAGTTCTCTTAATTTTAAATTATCTTTTTCTAATTTAGTTACTTGTTTTTGTAATTTACTTAAAGAAGTTTCTGTTCCCATAAATCATACCTCATTTACTATACTAATTATATCAAAAATTAGCTGTTTTTTCAATGAAAAAAATGCGTTTTCCCCTTATTTTTCAACGGTTTTCAAGCACTTGTCCACAGCAAAAAAAATACTCGTTATTTTTAATGAGTATTTCTGCTTTTATCATCGATTATTTTTATTTGGCTGTGAATAGTAACATTTTTTAAGTTTTTTTAGTATATTTTTGTTGTTATTTTTATATTTTTATGATAAAATAAAATCATTTTTAAGGAAGCGAGGTTATGCTATGGTGAAAAAGAAAATTTTGCTAATAGGATTATTAGTAATAATTGGGGGTTTGGCTGTATTATCCGGGCAAGGAGAAAATCATAGTGCTAAAAAACAACTTGCCAATGTTCCGTTGCACCAGCTTGGTGGTAATTTATTTGGTGGTACGGAATATAATTTAGAAGATTTTCTGAGTTCAGAAAAAAGTTATGTTAAAATTAATGGTGTTAGAGTAACGGCCGATAGAACAACGCCAGTTCATATAGGAGATATATTGGATATTCATTTAGAATGGGCGTTACCTAATAATGCATTAACTTTAACGACAAATGATACTTTTATTTTACAATTTCCAGATACTTTAACCTTTGACGATGTTGATAACGGACCAGTTAAAGATGGAACGGAAACAGTAGGTTATTATACACTTGTTAATAACAAAGTTACGTTAAAATATACTGATGAAGAGTTCGTAAAGCAAAGTAATATTACTGGAACTTTGAATTTATCAGGTAGAGTTACGGAAAAAACGGCTGGTAGTCCAGAAGGCGGTAAAGTAGATTTGGAAATTCCAGGCGTTGGAACAATTCCTGTTTATGTGCAACCTGATGGGTCATTAGGTATTAATAAAACTATTACTCAAAAAATAGATGCTGATACTTATGAGCAGCAGATAGTTGTAACATCAACTGAGACTAATACAAATGTTATCATTGGCGATAATATGGGTGAATATTTAATTTTAAATAAAAGTTCTATAAAAATAGAAAAAAATGGTATTGATATTACCAAAGATGTTACGGTTTATTATGATCAGTCATTTGATGGTGT
Source organism: uncultured Bacilli bacterium (assembly GCA_944358735.1). Taxonomy (GTDB): domain Bacteria; phylum Bacillota_I; class Bacilli_A; order RF39; family UBA660; genus Coprosoma. The sequence goes on from CALVRT010000020.1 coordinate 5,703, forward strand.
TAATAATTTAGCTTTTGTTTTTATGCTTGATAAGTTAGAAGATGGCGATAAAGTTGTTGTGACATATCAACTAGATGTAGCCGAAGATGCTTTCATTTGGGATTTTACATCGTGGGAAGATCAATATGATACAAACATGAAACTTTATAATCTTGCAGGAACAAGAAGTGACGAAAATCCAGTATGGGTTTATGATCAAACCCTTATTGAAAATTATAAATCAACAGCTTATAAAAGAGGATATTATGACAAAGATAGCAATGTTGTTACTTGGGAAATTTATGTTTTACCAGGAGAAAAAGGGATAACAATTAAAGATGTTTTAGGTGAAAATCAAACCTTTAAAGGGTATATTGCTGTAGGTGAAGCAGATGTAACATATAATGAAGATGGTTCATGGAATGTTAGTCAATTTAGAGAGTCTACTTTAACTATAACACCGGCTGAACTAATAAATGGATATACATTTGCCCCAAATCCAAAGGCTGATAAGGCATATTTAATTGTTTATCAAACAACACCAACAGATCAGGCTATTTATGAAGGTGGTGTTAAAAACAAAATAATTGCTTCATTAAGTGATAAATCTTTTGAAAGCGAGCCAGTTGTTGAAATTGGAATTCCTGTTTTAGATAAAGAGTTAACATCAGCAGACGAAAATGATTTAATTTTAACTTGGAATTCTGTCCTTACCGCGCCAGAGGAAGGTTTAAAAAATACAATTTTTAGAGACATTCTTGGAACAGGATTAACTTTGATAGAAGATTCTATTAAAATTAATGGCATAGCTATAGGTGAAACAGAATTTGAATTTACTTTAATTGAAAGTGGCTTTGAAATTAATTTTGGAGATCTTATCGCTGATCAAACATTTAATATTTCATATGACACATCATTTGATAATAGTGCTTCAACAACATTTGTAAATACAGCATATGTAACAGCTGGAAATATTAGTGTTGAAGATGAAGCAACTTATAAATATGAAAAGAAGAGTAATTATATTACTAAATATGTCGATGAAAAAGGGACTGTAACGGCTGGTGGTGAGCAATCTGGTATGGTTTCATGGCAAATAGATGTGGATCAACTGCCAAAAGGAACAACCAAAGCAGTTATTAGTGATATAATTCCAGAAGGTATGGAATATATTGAAGGCTCAGCTCTATTAGTTTTAAATAAACAGCCATATGATGATTATCCATTAACACCGACTGTTGAAAATGGTGTGATTACAATTGATATTAGTGATTATATAGATTTAATACAAGGTGATAATGGTATTTCTATTTTCCTTGGAACAAAATTAAAAGAATTAGAAACTGAGGCTAAGACTTATACCAATCGGGCATATATTACAATTAATGATAATAAATATCCAGAAGTAAGTGCTTCTGTTGAAGGTAAGGTTACTTCAGTAATTGATAAAGAAGCTGTTTATAATACATTGACAGCGCCAGAAGTAGAATATACAATTGAATTAAATCAAGGTGAATTTGATCTTGATCCAAATTCAGATACTCTTGTTTTAGAAGATAATATGGGAACTGCTTTAGCGTTTGTTATGGGAACTTTAGAAATAAACGGCCAAGAATGGAAAGAATATACTTGGGATCCGGACACAAGAGAGTTGACAATTAAAGTACCGGATGAGCAGTCATTAACAATTACATATAATGCTTATGTTAATCTTTTACCAGGTGAACAGTTGACTGATGCTAATGCTTATAATAATGTTAATTTATATGGCTTTGATGAAGATTATACCCAAGATGAAAATATAATTGTTGGTGAAGTTTTAGAAAGTTCAGCAACATCAACAGGAGAAGGAAAAACGATTCGTATTTACAAGTATAAAGATGGTATTTGGACTAATCCAATGGAAGGCGCTGAATTTACATTATATCAATGTGAATATGAAGGTTCAGGAGATACTTTTAAAATTAACAATTGTGATAATGTCGTAACAACATTAACGACTGGTAAAAATGGATATGCAAGTTATAGTGAAATATCACATGATTATGTTTATAAATTAGTTGAAACAAAAACAAATGAAGGATATATTTTAGATGATACAGTATATTATTTTGTATATCCAGGACATGATGGAACTATTTATCCAGACTATATACCTCAAAATCAAGATACTTGGACATTTTATGTAAATAATAAATATTCAAAAACAAAACTTGATGTTGAAAAACAGTGGGATGATAATAACTATAAAGATCGTCCAGAATCAGTAACTGTTTATCTAAAACAAAATGATAGTTATGTTCTTGAAAATGGCGTTAGAGTTTCAAAAGAGTTAAATGCCGGCAATGATTGGCAAGCTTCATTTGAAGATTTAGATAAATATGATAGTAATGAAAATTTATATAATTATACCGTAGAAGAATCTGTGCCAACTAATTACGATGTTAATTATGAATATGAAAATAATGGTCAAAAAGTTATAGTCAAAAATACATTGACTAAAGGAAATTTAACAATTAAAAAGGTTGTTTCAGGAACCGCCGGTGAACAAGATAGAGACTTTACTTTTAAAATAGATTTATATGATGAGAAAGGCTCTACGCTTGGAGGTAGCTTTAGTTATACCGGAAGCAAAACGGGAACAATTAAATCAGGTGAAACGGTAACTTTAAAACATAGTGAAAGTATAACAATTAATGAACTTCCACTTGGAACTAAGTATAAAGTAACTGAAGTAGAAGCCAATACCAATGATTATGTAACAACCAGTGAAAATGCGGAAGGCGTTATTGAAGCTGGTGTTAAAACGGCAACCTTTGAAAATTCTAAAGATATTAAAAAGAGTAATTTAACGATTAAAAAAGTTGTTTCAGGAACCGCCGGTGAACAAGATAGAGACTTTACTTTTAAAATAGATTTATATGATGAGAAAGGCTCTACGCTTGGAGGTAGCTTTAATTATACTGGAAGTAAAACGGGAACAATAACATCAGGCGGGACAGTTACTTTAAAACATAATGAAAGTATAACTATTAGTGATGTCCCAGTTGGAACTAAATATAAAGTAACAGAAATAGAAGCCAATACTGATGATTATGTAACAACTAGTGATAATCCTGAAGGAACTATTTTAGAAACTGGAAATGAAGTAAATTTTATTAATAGTAAAGAAATGAAAAAAGGAAATTTAACAATTAGTAAAATTGTAACGGGTGCTGATGGTGATCAAACCAAAGACTTTACGTTTAAAATAGAATTATTTGATGAAAATGATACAGAATTGCTTGATTCATTTAGTTATACCGGAAGTAAAATGGGAACAATAACATCAGGCGGGACAGTTACGTTAAAACATAATGAAAGTATAACCATTAGTGATGTTCCAGTTGGAACTAAATATAAAGTAACAGAAATAGAAGCCAATACTGATGATTATGTAACCACCAGCACTAATCCTGAAGGAACAATTTTAGAAACTGGAAATGCGGTAAACTTTATTAATCATAAAGAAATTCCAAGAGGCGATTTAACAATTAGTAAAATTGTATCAGGTCCAGCTGGAGATCAAACTAAAGACTTTACATTTAAAGTAGAACTGTTTGATGCAAATAATAATGTCTTAACTGATAGTTTTAATTATACTGGAAGTAAAACGGGAACAATAACATCAGGTGCTGTAGTTACGTTAAAACACGGTGAAAGTGTTACAATAACTGGTCTTCCAGTTGGCACTAAATATAAAGTAACGGAAATAGAAGCTAATACTGATGATTATGTAACCACTAGTGAAAATAATGAAGGTGTTATTGAATCAGGAATTAAAACGACAACATTTGAAAACTTTAAAGATTTTAAAAAGAGTGAATTAACAATTAACAAAGTTGTAACCGGAGCTGATGGTGATCAAAATAAATATTTTACGTTTAAAGTAGAATTATTTGATAAAAATGGTTCAGTGTTAACAGGAACGTTTACATATACCGGAAGTAAAACGGGAACAATAACATCAGGCGATACTATTACCCTAAAACACGGTGAAAGCATCACTATAACCGGTCTTCCAGTTGGTACTAAATATAAAGTAACAGAAATAGAAGCCAATACTGATGATTATGTAACAACCAGTGAAAATGCGGAAGGCGCTATCTTAGAAAGTGGGAATATCGTAAACTTTATTAATCACAAGGAAATTCCACGTAGTGAATTAACAATTAATAAAGTTGTAACTGGAACTGATGGAGATCAAACTAAAGACTTTACGTTTAAAGTAGAATTGTTTGATAAAAATGGTTCAGTGTTAACAGGAACGTTTACATATACTGGAAGTAAAACGGGAACAATTAAATCAGGCGATACTATTACCCTAAAACACGGTGAAAGCATCACTATAACCGGTCTTCCAGTTGGTACTAAATATAAAGTAACAGAAATAGAAGCCAATACTAATGGTTATGTAACAACCAGTGAAAATGCGGAAGGTGTAATTGATAATGATGGTGAAATTGTTAAGTTTATTAATTATTTAGAAAAAAAACAAGAAGAAAATATTTATATTCCTAAAACCGGAGTAGAAGATAATACAATTATTTATAGTGTTTTAGCGTTTGTAACAGCGGTTATTTTCACTATACTATATAGAAGGAAAGAAAATGTGGCGTAAAATTTTAATGGTTATTTGTTTGGCGCTTTGTTTATTCTTTGTTAGTCAAATAATTATAAATTTTATAAGTAAACAAGAGGGTACTAGTTTTTATAACAGTACTCTTCCTTCACATAATGAAGTAAATATAAAACAGTTAAAAGAAGATTATCCTGATATTAAAGGGTATATTGAAATAAAAGGAACAAATATAAATTATCCAGTTGTACAAAGTGATGATAATGATTATTATTTAAGCCATTTACCAAATGGTAAAAAAAATAAAATGGGTTCCATTTATTTAGATTATCGTAATAATGCTTTTAATGATGATAATACAATTATTTATGGACATAATATGAATGATGAAACTATGTTTAGTGAGCTTGAAAATTATAAAAATCAAGATTATTATGAAAAACACAAAAATTATATTTTGTATACTGAAGAAGGTAATTTAAAAGTAGAAATAGTTGCAGCTTATATTGCTGATGCGTCAAAAGAAATTTTACCTATTAATTTTGAAGAGGGACAAAAAAAAGAGTATTTAAATAAAATTGCTAAAAATAATATTTTAAATAGTAAAGTAGATATAGATGATGAGAAAATAATCTCTTTATGTACATGTGCTGACACATATGATACCTCAAGATTAATTATAATTGGAAAAGTTTTATAACTTGCTTGACAAACGCATATAATATGATACAATAAATTTGTAAATGCGAAGAAGAGGACAAGATTATTAAAAAGTGTTTAAAGCGAATTAGGGATGGTGTAAGCCTAATAAATAACTTTAATAATTACTACCTTGAAGCAGAATGTGAAAACATCTCCGGTGTAGGCCGTTATCTTAATTAAGAACCAATAAGGATGGTACCGCGTTATTCGCTCCTTGCTATAAAAGCAGGGGCTTTTTTTGTAGGAGGAAATATGAATAAAAAAGAAGTTAATAAAGCTAAAAAAATCACAATGGAAAAATTTTTAAGAGAGTATTGTGGTTTTGACAATGAAATTGTCATTGAAGCTTTAACAATGTTATCGCATAAAGAATTAAAAGAAGTATGTAAAAAAGTTTATGAATTTAGACTTTGCTCTTTACCATTTGAATGTGTAACTGAAAATGAATTAGGTTCTGGAGAAATATTGTTTGTTTCAGATGCATTTAATAATCCAGCGCCTTATAAAAATCCTGTAAAAAAACATGAACAAGATGTTTTAAGAACTAGAAGTGCAACAACCCAAATAGATGATCAATGTTTATCTTATGAAGAAATAATAGATGCGCTTGATGAATTTTGGGATATAGAAGATGTTGATGTTAGTTCAATTGGTTCTTTTGATATAAAAGATGTTGACAATACTGATAATGTAAAAGTAAGAAAATTAGAAAGAAGGAATTAAAATGATAAACATAAAAGAAGATGAAAAATTAAACATAATAAACCATAGTTGTGCTCATTTACTCGCGCACGCAGTTAAACATTTATATCCGGAAGCTAAATTTTGGGTAGGACCAGTTATTAGTGAAGGGTTTTACTATGATATTGATTTAGGTGATAAAGTAATAAATACTGAAGATTTAGATGCTATTACTAAAGAAATGAAAAAAATCGTTAAAAGCGATAAATTAATTAAAAGAATAGAGTTATCTAAAGAAGAAGCTTTAGAAATGTTTAAAGATGACCCTTATAAAATTGATTTAATTAAGGAAATGCCAGAGGATGAAGTTATTTCTGCTTATAAACAAGATGACTTTATCGATTTATGTAGAGGTCCACACGTTAAAAGTACTAAAGCTTTAAAACATTTTAAACTACTTAAAGTAAGCGGAGCTTATTATAAGGGGGGATTCAAAAAATAAAGTTTTACAAAGAATTTATGGCATTTGTTTTGAAACGGCTGAAGAATTAGAAGCTCATTTAAAACTATTAGAAGAAGCTAAAGAAAGAGATCACCGTAAACTAGGTAAAGATTTAGATATTTTTATGACATCTGATTTAGTTGGGCGCGGACTACCAATGTATTTACCTAATGGTTATATTATTTGGGAAGAACTTGAAAACTATATTAAAGGTAAAGAGAAAAAACTTGGTTATCATCATGTTCTAACTCCGCCACTAGGAAATGTTGAATTATATAAAACAAGTGGTCACTGGGACCATTATAAAGATGATATGTTTCCAGCAATGGAAATTGATGGTGAGGAGTTTGTTTTAAGACCAATGAATTGTCCTCATCATATGATGATTTATAGTAATAATATTCACTCTTATAAAGATTTACCAATTAGAATAGGGGAAATTGCTAGAGATTGCCGTTATGAAGCAAGTGGTGCTTTAAAAGGAATTGAAAGAGCTCGAAGTTTTTGTCAAAACGATGCTCATTTATTTGTCACACCTGAACAAATAAAAGATGAGTTTTCTACTGTTGTTAATTTAATTTTAGAAGTTTATAAAGAATTAAATATTAATAATTTCCGTTTTGAATTATCACTTCGGGACTCTGAAGACAAAGTAAAATATTATCAAGATGATAAAATGTGGAATCACGCTGAAGATACACTTCGAAAAGTATTAGATGAACTAAATATTGATTATACTGAAAAAATAGGGGAAGCTGCTTTTTATGGACCTAAACTTGATGTTCAAGTTAAACCAGCCGTTGGTAACGAATATACTTTATCAACTTGTCAGTTAGATTTTTGTTTGCCAATGAAGTTTGATTTAACTTATGTTGATAGAGATGGCAAGAAAAAAACACCAGTAGTTATTCATAGAGCAATCTTTGGTAGTATCGACCGGTTTATTGCTTATTATATCGAAGAAACTAAAGGTGCGCTTCCAACTTGGCTTAGTCCGGTTCAGGTTAATATAATCCCAGTTAATAATGAATATCATTTAGATTATGCAAGTGGAGTATTTAATTTACTTAAAGAACATAATATTAGAGTAAAACTTGATGATAGAGAAGAAAAACTTGGTTATAAAATGCGGGAAAGTGTTACCCATAAAATACCTTTTGCTTTGATATTAGGCGATAAAGAAAAAGAAAATGGAACTATTAGCTACCGAAAATATGGAAGTACTGAAACGATAACAGTTACTAAAGAAGAATTTTTAACTTTAATTAAAGATACTATTATAAATAAAAAATAGAGATATATGTTAGGTGCGATTATTGGTGATTTAGCCGGTTCTGTTTATGAATATGACGAATTTACAGATAAAAATATAAATTTAAAACGGCGTCTTTCTATTTTTGATAAGGAAAAGTTAATTGATAATAATTCTTTCTATAGTGACGATACAATATTAACTATAGCCATATTAAATGCTATTTTAAATAATGTTTCTTATGAAGAAAATTTAAAAAAATATGGTCTTAAATATTATAATAAAAAACCTAATACAAAGGTTAGTCATTTTAAATATATGTTTTCTCCAGGTTTTATTAAATGGTGTCAAGGTAAAAAAACTAATAATAGCATTGGTAATGGTGCTTTAATGCGTATTAGTCCAGTTGGTTATTTATTTGATAATAAAGCTAAAGTATTAGAGGAAACAGAAAAAGCCACAGTACCAAGTCATAACACTAAACTAGCTTTAGAAAGTAGTAAAATAGTTACTTCAATTATTTTTGAAATAAGAAATGGGAAAAGCAAAGAACAGTTAAAGGAAATGTTTGATTTAAATCAAAATTATGATTTAGAATTATTACAAAAAAATAATACTTTTGATAGTACTTGTAATGTTTTAGCTAAATGTCTATTTATTTTTTTTCAGAGTAATAGTTTTGAAGATGCTATTAGAAAAGCTATTTCCATTGGTGGTGATACGGATACAGTAGCTGCTATTACTGGAAGTATGGCAGAAGCTTTATATGGGATTGACGATAATTTGCAAGAATTAGCTTTAGCTAAATTACCTTTAGAATTTCAAGAAGATTTAATAAGGGGATATCAGAAAATAAAAAGGCTTTAACCTCGGGTTAAAGTCTTTTAGTCACCAAACATGTCAAATATTTCGCCCATAAAGCCTTCTTTTTTCTTTTTCTTACCATATTTATGATTTTTATAGTAATCATCTTCATAATGCTTGTGGTCTTTATATTCTTTATCATAATGTTTGTGATGCTCATAATCGTGATGTTTATGATAATCTTCTTCGTGATGATAATGGTTTTGATTATAACTTTGTTCCTTTTCTAATAATTTTTCAAGTTCACCGCGGTCAAGCCAGATACCACGGCATTCAGGACAGTAGTCGATTTCTACGCCCTGTTTTTCACTCATAAGAAGTGTAACATCTTTACATACTGGACATTTCATATTTTTTCCTCCTATCTATCTATATTATAACAAATTATTGTAAAATGTATATGTATTTTTTGAAAAAAGTTTCATAAACTTTGCTTTTCCCTTAAAAAATGGTATAATTATATAAGTATTTTGGAGGAGATAGTATGAGAGAATTTACGGAACAAGAATTAGTTAGACAAGGTAAAGTTGAAGAAATTAGAAAAATATGGAATCCTTATCCTGAAAGATTTGTGACAAACTATGATTTAAAAGATGCGAGAGAATTAGAAGATGGAACTAAAGATGTTAGTATTGCGGGCCGTATTGTTTTAATGCGGAAAATGGGGAAATTATCTTTTTTAACACTTGCCGATATTGAAGGAAGAATGCAAGTATCAATTAAAATTGATTTAGTTGGGGAAGAAAAATATAAACAATTTAAAGAATTAATTGATGTTGGTGATTTTTTAGGTGTTACTGGAGAAGTTTTTACTACCCATACAGGTGAAAAAACAGTTAGAGCCGATGACTTTACTTTTTTAGGTAAAGCTTTAAAACCATTACCAGAGAAATTTCATGGACTTACGGATATTGAAGAAGTTTATCGTAATAGACCAGTTGATTTAATTATGAATAGTGAATCAAGACAAAGATTTTTACTTCGTTCAAAATTAATTAGATTAATTCGCGAATTTTTAGATGATAATGGTTATATCGAAATTGAGACCCCAATTTTAAATAATAAAGCGTCTGGTGCTTTAGCTAAACCTTTTATCACACATCATAATGCTTTAGACATTGATTTATATTTGCGTATTGCGCCAGAAACTTATTTAAAAAGAGCTATTGTTGGTGGTTTTACTAGAGTTTTTGAATTTGCTCGTTGTTTTAGAAATGAGGGTATTGACTCATCACACTTACAAGATTTTACAATGTTAGAAGGATACGGAGCTTATTTAAATTATCAAGATAATATGGATTTCTTAAGAGAAATGCTTCAAAGTGTTATTAAAGATTTATTTGGAACTTTAACTGTAACGATTGCTGGTAAGGAAGTAGATTTATCAGGTAAATGGGAAAGCGTTTCATTTAGAGATTTAATTTTAAAATACTGTCCAATTGATATTAATATTTATAATACTAAAGAAAAGTTACTGGCAAAAATAAAAGAAGAAAAGATTGAAATAGACAGTGAAACTCCACTTGAAAATTTAGGCTTTGGTAATTTAGTCGACCAGCTTTATAAAAAAGTAGCCCGTCCACAAGTTATTGGCCCAGTTTTCTTGACCGAGCATCCAATTGATTTGTCACCACTAGCGAGAGCAAATGATGATGACCCAAATAAAACTGACCGGTTCCAATTGATTATTAATGGTGCAGAAATAATTAATGCTTATTCAGAACTTGTTGACCCAATGGAACAAGAAAGAAGACTACAAGCCCAAGCCGAGCTTAAACAGGCGGGTGACGAGGAAGCTATGGTTATGGATTATGATTATATCGAAGCGATGGAAGTTGGAATGCCACCAATTAGTGGTTGGGGTATTGGCATTGACCGTTTAGTTCAACTTTTAACTAATGTTGATAATATTAAAGATGTGGTAATGTTTCCACTTATGAGACCAAGAGATGAAAAGATGTAAAGTTAAAATAAGACTTTACGTTTTTTTTGATTTTTAATTGTTTTTTCTTTTATTTAACTAAAATATGTGGTAAATTTATATTAGAGTAATAATTAAAAAATGAAGGGGACGAAGTAAAAAGACATATTTAATATTATAATTTAAGGAGGCTGATTTAATTGAAACATAATAATGTAATAGATAATAATATTTTAATTTATGAATCAGATGATGATATTAAAGTTGAGGTTATCTTGGAAGAAGAAAATATTTGGCTCACTCAAGAGCAAATAGGTAAATTGTATAATAAAGCTAAATCTACAATTAATGAACATATAAAAAATATTTATTTGGAACACGAATTATTGGAAGCAGATACTATGAGAAAATTCGGAAATTCCGAATTTTCTACTAAACCTACAAATTATTATAATTTGGATATGATAATTGCTATTGGTTTTCGCGTGAAATCTAGTCAAGGTACTAAATTTAGAATTTGGGCTAATGAAAAGTTAAAAGAATATTTAGTAAAAGGATATAATCTAAATGTAGAAAGATTTAAAAATAATGGTAATGATTCATATTTTGATGAACTTCTTGATAAAATAAGAGACATAAGATCGAGTGAAAAAGTTTTCTGGAGAAAAATATTAGATATATATGCAACTTCAGTTGATTATAATCCTAAAAAAGAAATTACAATTAATTTTTTTAAAACTATTAAAAACAAAATGCATTATGCTGTTTCTAATAATACTGCAAAAAGAATATTTAGAAATTATGAATATAGAGTTTAAGGAAATAAAAAAATAATAATTAATACAGCTAGCAAAAAGATATATTATTGAAGATATCGAAAAATTGATAATGATGATAGAAATATATTAAAAGATTAGAATAAAACAAGTATAAATCAGATTTTGATTTATTAATCCAAGAATATAATAAAGAAGGAGGAAAAGATGAATAAAAAAGGATTTACATTAATGGAACTTTTAGCTACTTTTGTTATTTTAGCTATTTTAGCTTTAGTAACCGCACCAATAATAACTAATGTCTTAAAAGATGCACGAAGAAATACCTTTGAAGCTAGTGTTGATGAGCTTGTTAATGTTATTAATATGGATTATAGTGAATATGGCCGGGTAGGTGATGTTAATTACTCTTTTGATGGTGAAAACTTACTTTGTAAAGGCTGTGTGGCTGTTCCAAATAGTACGCCTGAAGATTTACCCCTAGATTATACTGGAGAATTAAAAGTGTCAGCACCCGCAGAGTTAAGTAATGACAATGGTAAAGTAACGGGAACTGTAAAAGGCACGGAATTTACAGCTGTAATAAGTGAAAATAAAGTTACGATTCAAGAAGAAAATAACGAAAATTAGTCATAATTTATTTTCCTTTTAGTATAATTAATTAGAAACGTACTAGGAGGGATAATAATGATTAATAAAAGAAGTCTTTGGTTTTTAACTTTATTTAGTTTGATTTTAGTGTTAAGTGTCTATTATATAACGATGCCAAGCGAATTATTACTTACAACAAATAATATAACTGAAGATAAAGAAGAAAGTACGGAAACTGTTTCAACAGTAGACGAAGGTGAAAGTGCCCAGTTAGTAGCTCTTCGAGTTGAAGCTGAAGAAGAAATGTTAAGTGAGATGGATGAATTAAAAGCCGTAATGACGAATAGTGATTCCAGTACTAAAGAAAAAAATGAAGCGTTTAATAAAATGCAAGAACTAAATCAAAATAGAGGTACGGAAGAAACTTTAGAAAAGAAAATCGAAGATGAATTTGCGTTAAAAAGTTTTGTTAAAATTGATAATTCAGATATTTCAGTAGTTATTGATAGTACAAAACATGATAAAGAGCTTGCTAATAAAATAATGCGGTTAGTTCAAAGTAATTTTGATACAAGTATGAATATATCTGTAAAATTCCAAAAATAGAGAAATCTATTTTTTTTTAGGCTTTTTCTTTCACTAAAAAAGTAATATGTCATAAGATAATATGAGTAAATATAAGCCACCCATTAGGAAGTGAGGAATTTATGACAAAAGGTATTTTAACCAAAAGAGAGCGAGAAGTTTTTGAATTATTAGTTTGTAATGATACTACTAGTGAAATTGCTGATAAACTAGGAATAAGTGAAAAAACAGTAAGAAATCATATTTCTAATGCTATGCAAAAGCTTGGCGTCAAAGGCCGAACTGGGGCGGTAGTTGAACTATTAAAACTTGGAGAACTTTCGTTATAAAAGGTTATATATAGCCTTTTTTTTCATATAATTATTTAGGTGAAGATTATGTTAAAAAAAATATCTATTCGTAAAATCACTTTAACTTCAGCAGCTTTATTTGCCTGTTTATTAATTTATTTAGTGCCATCTGTTAGTGAAGAAGAAACTTATCCTGAAGATTTGGAATATGTCGATAATGATGCGACTTATAGTCCTGTTTTTTTGCTGGATAAAAATAGTTATGTCGCCCAAGCGTCAGTAACAACCTCTGGCGAAAGTGTTGAGGAAAAAGCTAGAGAACTTTTAAATGTCTTAATTATCGGTCAGTCAGAGAATGTTCCCAATGGTTTTAGTCCGATAATTCCGCCTAATACAGAAATATTAAGTTTAACTTATGAAAATGGCTTAATAAAGGTTGATTTTTCAGATGATATTTTAGAAATAGATGAAAAACTTGAAGAAAAAATGATTGAGGCTATTGTTTATAGTTTAACTTCGATTGATGAAGTTGATAATGTTATTATTTATGTTAATGGTGAAATTTTATCAAAACTACCAAAAACTAAAATAAATTTACCAAGTACTTTAAACAGAAGTTTTGGAATAAATAAAGAATTTAGTTTAACTAGTACAAAAGATATTACTGATGTTACTGTTTATTATATAAATCAGATAAATGATAATTATTATTATGTACCAGTAACTAAATATTTAAATGATACTAGAGATAAAATTACAATTGTTATTGATGAATTAACCACAGGATTTAATTATAATAGTAATTTAATGAGCTTTTTGAATGAAGATGCCCGTCTTGTTTCTAGTAATTTAACAGATAATGTTTTAAATTTAGAATTTAATTCCTCGATTTTTGATGATATTAATACAGAAGAAGTATTAGAAGAAGTTATTTATACTATATGTTTATCAGCTTATGATAATTATGACATTGATGAAGTGGTTCTTTATTCTGGTGATAAAGAAATTTACAAAAGTGTATCAAAAACTATTGAATAATTAACTATTATGTAGTATAATTATCTTGTGTGAAAGCACAAGATGTCTCCTTAGCTCAGCTGGATAGAGCAACGCCCTTCTAAGGCGTGGGTCAAAGGTTCGAATCCTTTAGGGGACGCCATCTTTGTTATTAACCCTTTATTTTTAAAGGGTTTTTATGTGTCTAAAAATAGTTTTATAACTTTTTAATATTTATTGTTTGAAAATCGCTAGTTAGGTTAAAGTTGACAAAAATTAAAAATTTATTATAATATATAACGTTTTTGAAGGGGAAATTATATTATGCAGAATAACAATATAAATTTAAACACACCATTATATGAACTTGGGTTTCATAGAGACTTGTTTGATTATTTTAAAAAAAGAAAATATATTATGTGGCTGATTTGTTAGCCAGTGACCATTATCAAGTATTATTAGAACTAAAAGAAATAAGTTCATATTTGTGTGAACGCTTTGAAAAAAGAATATATGAATTAGGATTAAAGTTCGATACTTCTTTGCCTAGTGAACAGTTAAACTATAGAATTATGGAACAAAAAAAATATAAATGTGATAAAGAAGAACTTTACCTTTATAAAATGAATAATGAACCAGTTGTTGATATATATACTTCACTTGAAGATTTGAAGTTACCAGTAAGTAAATCAGCTATTAATAGTTTAGCTAGAATTATAAAAGAAAGTAACCTTGATTGTTTATTAACGCTTGATTATTGGGATATGGCTAAAACTTTAAAAAAATCTTCAGAGTTACTTCTAGTTAATACGATACATAATTTAGGCTTTTTATTTGATTTTGAACTTACTCCTGAAGATTTAGAAAAAAGAAATAGTGAACGTAAAGAACATTATAAAAATAACGTTATTTATGATATTGAAAATACAGGAATTGAAATTTTAGGTTTTACTAACAGAACATATGGCTGTTTAAAACGTTATGGAATAGATACAATTGATGAACTAATAAGTTTGAGTAAAATTGACTTTGAGAAAATCCCTGGTTTAGGGCCTCGTGGTTTAGAGGAAATTAGACTTCGCATAATTGCTCATGATTTTTATTACGATAACGAAGAAATGGTAATTAAAGATGATGAATATTCAGAAGATGCCGAAAATGATGAAGAATATAATGAGGATTATACTGATGAGAAGAAAGAAGAAATTGATGAAATATCTTTACTGAAACAGGTTTCTAGTTTAGAAAATACTTATCAAGAAATTATGCAGGAAATGTTAATTTTAAAAACACAAATTGAACAATTAAAAAATCAATTAAAAAGTAGTAGACATTTATAAAACAAGGCCTAAATTGGCCTTGTTTGCGTATTAAAAAGTATTATTTATTACTTTCATAAATAATTGCTTCATATAATAAATCTACTAAATGATTTGATGGCTCTAAATGATATTTTTCTATTATTTCGTTAATCACATTATAGGAATGGGTCATATTTAAATATGAGTAAATCAACTCTTTTTTATTGTTTAATTTTTTTAAATAGTCTAATGTGTAAGTGTTTTCTATTAATAGTAAGGGATAATCTTCTACCCATTTTTTAAATTCATCAGTAATTTCAAGAGGATTATCAGTATATTTAAAGGAACTTTTATCATACTCCAGCATTTCTTTTAAACCGTTGTTTTCTATTAACTTGTCATTTATCCGGTAATCAAATCTATCCATTAATTTCAATCCATTTAATTTTAAAGCAGATATTTGGGCGATTATTCCTTTATCTGCTTTAGAATGTGTGGGAATCACTTCAACAATAATATATTTATCTTTTTCTAAATTCATATATACCTTCCTTTACCAAAATAATTATACTATATTTGATTTTGCTT
Organism: uncultured Bacilli bacterium; assembly: GCA_944358735.1. Classification (GTDB taxonomy): domain Bacteria; phylum Bacillota_I; class Bacilli_A; order RF39; family UBA660; genus Coprosoma. Next base: position 21,349 of record CALVRT010000020.1, read on the forward strand.
GTAAAATATTTATTTTACCAATAAATCAGCTTCTTTTTTTTGAAGGTGTCTATCTTTTTTTCGCCCTATTAAATAATCTAATGATACATTGTATGTTTTGGCAAGTAAATATAAAACATATAAAGGTGTTTTACTTCGTCCAGTTTCATATCCAGAATAAGTTCGTTGTTTTAAATTTATCATTGTACATAATTCCTCTTGCGAATATTTATGAAGTATTCGCATTTTTTTAATTTTAATAGGAATAGCTTTTAAATTAGGATTTTTACAGGCATAATTTTCTTTGATATTGGTTAAACCGGTAATATAATCTAAACTAATATTAAAATAATTGGCGAATGTATTTATTTCTTTTAAAGGAAAATTACAAAAGCCACGTTCCCACTGGGCATAGGTGTCTCTAGTAGTGTTTAAAATATTTGCCATTTGTCTTTGAGTTATATCATTATCAACTCTTAAATCATATATTCTTTTAAATTTTTTATCCATTTTATCACCAATTTAAATTTTACTTGGAAAAAATTGGTATATCGGTTTTTGTGAAAATATAGGCTGAAATATTGTGTGAAAAATAAAAATAAAGCAAATTATTATAATATTTATAAATTAACGATTGTCTTTTCAAGCTTTTAAACTTTTTAGATTTTCCTATTTATTTTTTTCTTTTTTTAAGGTATAATTATTAGAGTAGGAAGGTGCGTATATGGAAGATGTAAGACAAGATAATGAATTTGAACAAATAAGAAAAACAATTGTTGATGAATTAGGTTTTTATGGTTTAACAAATGATGAAATAATGAGTGCTTTAGCTGCTTTAGTTAGTATTGAAGCTGAAAACTTCGATAAACATGCTAATTTATTGGTTTTAAGAAAATATTATACATATTTTTTGAATTATATCGCACCTAGTTTACTTAACATGGTTAGAGCTAATAATAATAGTGAACAATTAGAACAAAGATTTTTTGATTTAAAGAAAACATTAAATGGACTTAATCAAGAACTTTTTGATAATGTTTTAGAAGTTTATGGCTATTTTATAAATGATGGTTATTTAGAAAATGCTATAACAGAATCTAAACAACAAATTAATCCTGCTGTTGCTAGTGCTAAACGTCAAGATATGTTTAGAGTTGCTCACAATTATGATGAAAATATTGTAACTAGGCATCCGGATATTAAGTATAATTATAATCCTTTAACTTGGGAAACATTTATTAATGATAACATTAGACCAAGTTTGCGTGAAATTAATAGATATTTAAATAGTCAAATTCCTGATTTTGAAGAAAATTTAAGTCACTATGAAAGACATATACTTTTATATAAAGAATATAAAATGAAATATGAAAAAATAAAATCAATTACAGACGGAAGGAGCCGGTAAAGTGATAAAAATAAAAGATATAAAGGGGCGTGAAGTACTAGATTCAAGGGGCAATCCCACGGTTGAAGCCGAAGTTTATTTGGATAATGGTGTAGTTGCGAGCGCGATTGTGCCAAGTGGAGCTTCAACCGGTAGTAAAGAAGCTTTAGAGCTTCGTGATGGCGGGAAAAGATATTTAGGTAAAGGTGTTTTAATGGCAGTTAATAATGTTAATACAATTATTAAAAATGCTTTAATTGGTAAAAGCCCCTTTAACCAAAGAGAAATTGATGAAATAATGATAAAACTAGATGGAACAGAAAACAAAAGCAATTTGGGCGCTAATGCAATACTTGCGGTATCTTTAGCCAACTTAAAAGCGGCCAGCGCAGCTCGTAATAAATCTCTTTATAAATATATTGGGACTGATTATGGGATGCCAGAATGTATGATGAACATCTTAAATGGTGGTATGCATGCCGATAATAAACTTGACTTTCAAGAGTTTATGATTGTTCCTCATGCTAGTACCGTTAAAGAACAAATTAGATTAGGTAGTGAAATATTTCACACCTTAAAAAAAGTTTTAAAAGAAGAAAGCTATAATACTAATGTTGGTGATGAAGGTGGCTTTGCTCCTGATTTTAATAATAATATCGAAGCCCTAAATGCCATAATTAAAGCCATTGAAGGAGCAGGGTATAAACCTGGTGTTGATGCTAGTATTGCTTTAGATGTCGCTGCTAGTGAATTTTATAAAAATGGCTATTACTATGTTGCTGGAAAAAAATATACCACTAATCAACTACTAAAATATTATGAGTCTTTAGTTAAAAAGTATCCGATTATTTCAATTGAGGACCCCTTTGATGAAAATGATTGGGATGGCTTTAGTAAGATAACTAAATCTTTAGGTAGTAGTGTACAAATCGTCGGTGATGATTTATTTGTTACGAACCCTAAATATTTAAAACAAGGTATATTTTTAAAAGCTGCCAATACAATTTTAATTAAAATAAATCAAATTGGAACTATTACAGAAACTTTAGATACCATTAAATTAGCTCAAGAAAATGGCTATAAGACTATTATTTCGCACCGAAGCGGAGAAACTGAAGATACGTCAATTGCCGATTTAGCGGTTGGTCTTAATCTTGGACAAATTAAAACAGGTTCTTTGTCACGAACTGATAGAATTTGTAAATATAATAGATTAATGAAAATTGAAGAAGAAATTGGTTGTCAAAAATCTAAAAAGATGATATAATCAATATTGAGAATAAGGAGGAAATAAAATGGAAGGTTTAAAAAAATTTTTTGGTCAAATTACGAAGAAGCAATGGTTGATTATTTTAGCTGTTATCGTAGTTATTTTAGCTGTTATCGTAGCTGTTGTTGTTTTAAATAATAACAATGATACTAAAGATAATGCCAAGGCTGAAGAAGAAGAGGTAATTATTAATGATAGTGGGGACATTATCAAAGAAGGTACTTATGAAGGTTTAACTATTAATAATATTATTTTACAATCACAAGGAGACTTTTCAACCTTTACAGCAACAGTTGCAAATAATACTGATGCCGAAATTAATGTCGAAGATTTTGATATTGTATTAAAAAATGGTGATACTGTAGTAGCTACTTTATACGGATATTTAGGTGAACCATTAGCGGCTGGTGAAAGTCGTGATATCAATGCTTCTATCGGTATGGCTTTGACCAAAGATACAGTAAATAACGTAGAATATACTGCGCATACAACAGAATAAGATGCATTAGCGTCTTTTTTTCTTTCAAAAATATATTATTTTTAGCTTTTTTTTGGTATAATTAAGTAAGGTGGGATTATGGATATATATAGTCAAAGTTTACAAGATTTAGAAAACTATTTTTTAGATATTGGTGAAAAGAAATTTAAAGCTGTTCAAGTGTATGATTGGCTTTACCGTAAAAAAGTTACTTCTTTTGAGGAAATGTCCAATATTAAAAAAACAATAATTGAAAAGCTAAAGCAAGATTTTAAAATTACTTTACCTTCAATAGTTAAAGTTCAAAATGGTAAAGAAGTTAATAAATACTTGTTTGAACTTTCTGATAAAGAACGTGTTGAAGCGGTTTTAATGCTTCATGATTATGGTAATAGCTTATGCCTGTCAACTGAAGTTGGCTGTAATATGGGATGCGCTTTTTGTGAAAGTGGCCGACGGAAAAAAGTTCGTAACTTGGAAGCCGGGGAAATGGTTGGACAAATCTTGGCTGTTATGCAAAGTTCTGGTTTAAAAGTGACCCATGTTGTTTTGATGGGAATAGGTGAACCATTTGATAATTATGATAATGTTTTAAAATTTATTAAAATTATCAATAGTGATTATGGCCTTGCGCTGGGAGCTAGACATATCACAGTATCTACTTGTGGCATAATCCCCAAAATAAAAGAGTTTACAAAAGAAAAACTGCAAGTTAATCTAGCAATTAGCCTGCATGCTCCAAATGATAATTTGCGTAGTAAAATAATGAAAATTAATAAAGTTTATAATATTAATGAACTAATAAAAGTAGTTAAAGATTATATTAAAGTAACTAATAGACGTGTAACTTTTGAATATGTCTTATTAAAAGACGTCAATGATAGTGAAAAGTGTGCACATGAACTGGCTAATTTACTGCGAGGAATGAACTGTTATGTTAATTTAATTCCTTATAATGCTACAAGTCATTTAGAGTTTAAACGAGCAGATAAAAAAACAATTTTAAAATTTTATGATATATTAAAAAAAGAAAAAATAGGTGTAACGATAAGACGTGAGTTTGGTACCGAAGTTTCGGCCGCTTGCGGGCAACTTCGTTCTAGTTATGAGGAGGAATTATGATGGAATATTCTTATTTAACTGACCCAGGAAAAGTCCGGGACCACAATGAAGATAGTGTTACAGCGCTTAAAAACGCTAGTGGTGAAATTTTAATGGCCGTGGCTGATGGTATGGGAGGTCATAAAGATGGTGAAGTGGCTTCTAGTATTGCGATAAATCATATCGGGAAACGTTTTTTAGGCGCTTCAAGTGTTGGCAATAAACAAGATGCAATGGCTTTTTTAAAGGATATTGTCAGTGAAGCTAATGTTCTTATTTATAAATATACGAAAGAGCATCCTGAAAGTAATGGTATGGGGACTACTTTAGTCATGGCTTTGTTAACTCCAGAATTTTTACTATTTTGTAATATTGGTGATTCTTCAGGTTTTGTCATAAAAGATAAAAGTTTATATAAAATAACGACCGACCATACTTTGGTTAATCTACTCGTTAAATCTGGGGAGCTTACCGAAGAAGAAGCCAAAGACCATCCAAGAAAAAATGTTTTAATGCGAGCACTCGGAGCAAACATGACTGTAGAGATGGATATATTTGATGTTGAAACTGATATTGAAGGTATTTTCCTTTGTAGTGATGGTCTAACTAATATGCTTGATAATAGACAAATTGAACTTGTTTTAGATAGTAATTTATCTGTTGAAGAAAAACTACATAAATTAATTTTAAAAAGTAATAATCGTGGGGGAACCGATAACATTTCAGCGGCTTATTTGATTAAAGGAGGTAACTAGTATGATTGCAAAAGGTCAAAAAATAAACGACCGTTATGAAATAATTAGGTCAATTGGCGAAGGCGGTATGGCCAATGTTTATTTAGCTAAAGATATTATTTTAAATAGGTTGGTGGCCGTTAAAATCTTACGTGGTGATTTAGCCGAAGATGAAAAATTTGTTAGACGGTTTCAAAGAGAAGCCATTGCGGCCAGTTCCTTAAATCATCCAAACATTGTTGAAGTTTATGATGTTGGTGAAGATGAAGGTAAATATTTTATCGTCATGGAATATGTTGAAGGAAAAACTTTAAAAAGTTTAATTAAAAAACGTGGTGCTTTAACTTTACCAGAAGTTGTTGATATTATGCTTCAGCTGACTTCAGCCATCGCGCACGCACACGAGAGCTATATTATTCATAGAGATATTAAACCACAAAACGTTATCATTATGGAAGATGGAAGAGTTAAAGTAATGGACTTTGGTATTGCCGCCCAGCTTAATAGTAATGAGCTTACGCAAACAAACAGTGTAATGGGAACGGTTTATTATTTACCACCCGAGCAAGCTAATGGAACGGCGGCTACTGTTAAAAGTGATATTTATTCTTTAGGAATTTTAATGTATGAGCTTGTTGTTGGAAGGGTTCCATTTAAAGGTGATAGTCCGGTTGAAGTGGCTATTAAACATATGAAAACACCACTTCCAAGTATTACTGATGCCTATCCGGAAATCCCGCAAAGTATTGAAAATGTTATTTTGAAAGCTTGTGCGAAAAATCCGCAAAACCGCTATAAGACCGTCCAAGATATGCATGATGATTTACTAACTGTTTTAGATAAAGAAAGGTTCAATGAGCCGAAAGTTAAATATCTTTATAGTGAAGATGAAATAGACGATGATATGCCAAGAGAAAAAAGAAGTGACCGCAATAAATTAAAAGAAGAAAAGCGGAAAAATAAAAAAATGAATAAAGCTTTAATTATTATTGGAGCGATTATACTTGCTCTCGCCCTTGTTATGACTTTTATTATGTTTATTTATCCAAGATTTTTTAAGGCTGAAGTGGAAGTTCCTGATGTAACGGATATGACAGTTTCTCAAGCCGAAGATGTACTTAAAGAAAAAGGTTTAGAAGTAAATTCAAAAACTAAAAAAGAAAATAATGATGAATTTGATAAAGGCAAAGTAATTGAAACTGACCCGGAAATTGGCCGAACGGTTAAAGAGGGAACTAAAGTTACTTTAACTGTTTCTAAAGGAAGTAAAAAATATGAAATAGAAGATTATACCGGTCAAAATTATTACGAAGTTAAAGCTAAATTAGAAGCTGCGGGCCTTGAAGTGGATACAGATGAAGAAGATATCGCGGACACTGAAGACGCTGAAGAAAATGTAATATTAAGTCAAGATGTCCAGCCAGGAACGCTTCTTGCTAAAGGTGATATTATAACGCTAACAATTCCGAATATTTATACAACTTATCCAGATTTTGGTAAGGAAAATTATACGGAAGTAGATGTTCGTTCATTTTGTGAAGATAATGATTTGGCTTTAGAAATTAATTATCAAGCTAGTGATACGGAAAAAGAAGGAACAATTATTTATCAAAACATGTCGCCAGGTACTATGGTTAGAGATGGGGCGACTTTGAAAGTAACAATTGTTAAAAACGAATCAGAAGGTGAGTAATGAGGGGAATTATTGTTAAACATATTAGTAACGATTATACGGTAGAAAGTGATAATAGGTTTTATGTTTGTAAAGCTAGGGGGAAAATGCGTAAACTGAATATTAGTCCTATAGTTGGCGATAAAGTTATTTTTGATGAAAATGATAAAGTTATCCTTGATGTTTTACCAAGAAAAAATTACCTATTAAGACCACCTGTGGCTAATATTGATGAGGTATTAATAATTACTAGTTTAAAAAATCCAAATTTTGATAGTCATTTACTTGATAAATTATTGGTAGTTACCGAGTGGAATAATATCACGCCGATTATTGTTTTTACGAAAAGTGATTTAATTAATATTAATGATTTTAAAGAAATTATTAATTATTATAAAAATATTGGCTATGAAGTTTATTTAAATACCGAAATAGATAAGATAAAAAAAGTTTTTAAAGATAAAGTTAGTGTTTTTGCCGGCCAAAGTGGGGCAGGTAAAAGTACTTTACTAAACAAGATAAGTCCAGATTTAGATTTAAAAACCGGGGAAATATCTTTGGCTCTAAATAGAGGCCGTCATACAACTAGGCATACCGAGTTACTTAAAATAAATGGCGGATATGTTGCTGATACGCCTGGTTTTTCAGCTCTTGAACTTACAGACATGACTAATAGTGATATTAGAGATAATTTTACGGAATTTAATTTTTACCGCGGAGAATGTAAATACCGTGATTGTATGCATGATAAAGAAGATAATTGTATGGTAAAAAAACAAGTAGCTGAAGGAAATATTTTAAAAAGTCGCTACGAAAATTATTTGAATTTTATTCATAGGAAGTGATGATATGAAACTGGCAACTTCGTTTTTGATGGTAATTAATGATAAAACTAAAATAGATGAAATAGATAAGTATACTGATTATGTTCATTTTGATATTATGGATGGCAAGTTTACGGAAAATGAAACAGATTTAAATGAAATTTTAAATAATACTAGAGATGTAACTAAAGATAAAGATGTTCATTTAATGGTGATGGATATTAAAAAGTATGTAGATTTAGTAAAACATATAAATCCCAAGTTTATTACTTTTCATTTAGAGGCTACCGATAAAGTAGATGAAAGTATTAATTATATTAAAGATAACCAAGTTAAAGTTGGACTAGCGATTAATCCTAAAACAAATGTGGAAAGTTTACTCCCGTACTTGCATAAAATTGATTTAGTACTAGTGATGTCAGTTCAGGCTGGCAAAGGTGGGCAAGCTTTTATCGATATAAGCTCT
>CALVRT010000021.1 GCA_944358735.1 uncultured Bacilli bacterium
GAATGTTCCTGAACAGAATAAGGAATATGTTAAGAAGCAACTAGATCAACTTGATAAAAATTTTATGGATTACTTATATTACTGGAACGAAAAGTATTATAGAAATGGATTTGCAGATGTAATTGAACTTTTAATAATATAAAATAAAAAGTAAGACTGTAGAAAGAAAGTTATAATTTCTACAGTTTTTGCCATTTTTAAAAGATATTATTAATAAAATATTGAAAATCTGGTTTTTTTATTGTAAAAAAAATAGGAATTTGATATACTTTAAATGGATTTTTATACTTATGGAGGAGATAAACTTGATTGACCTAAATGAAGAATACAAACAAGCCTTAAAAGGTAAAAAATTTATAGATTTATTTTGCGGACTAGGAGGTTTTAGACTTGCTCTAGAGTCATATGGAGCGGAGTGTGTTTTTAGTTCGGATATTGATAATCATGTTAGTAAGGTATATGAAAAAAATTTTGGTGCTAATCCATTAAGCGATATTACAAAAGTAGATGAAAATGAAATACCTAAGCATGATATTCTTTGTGCTGGATTTCCTTGTCAAGCATTTTCTATTAGTGGAAAGCAAAAAGGGTTTGAAGATACACGAGGTACTTTATTCAGAGAAGTAGTTAGAATTGCAAAGTTTCATCAACCAGAATTATTAATATTGGAAAATGTAAAGAATTTAGAAAAACATGATAATGGAAATACTTTTAAAGTTATAAGAGAAAACATTGAAAACATAGGATATAATATGTATTGGAAGGTTTTAAATGCTTCAAATTATGGTGTGCCACAAGCAAGAGAAAGGATTTATATGATATGCATTAGAAAAGATGTAGATAACCATAATTACATATTTCCAAAATCTACGAATCAAGAAGTTTGTGTTAATGATATTTTGCTAACTAATGGAGAAGAAAGAAAATATATTATAAATAAACCATATAAAATGAATGAAAATAACAATCAAATGAAAATGTTTAAAGTATATAATAAACCAGTAAGAGTTGGAACTGTTAATAAAGGAGGACAAGGAGACAGAATATATGATCCATTTGGACAAGCAATTACTTTGTCAGCAGAAGGTGGAGGAACAGGAGCTAAAACAGGTTTATACTATATAAACAATGAGGTTAGAAAGCTACACCCTAGAGAATGTGCAAGATTAATGGGATTCCCAGAATATTATCAAATAGATGAATCGGTTAATCAAGCTCAAAAGCAATTTGGAAATAGTGTAGTGGTTAATGTTTTACAATATATAGTTAAAAGCATAATTGATGAAGGGAGTGTAAATAATGGATAGTTCAGGTGGTTCAAAAATAGCAAAAGATGGTTTTAATAATGAAAAAGATATAGCTAACAAATTCATTAATTGGGAAAACGATGATGAGGCTAAATCTTGGCTTAAAACAATGGGATATGATTTAAAAGAAATTGAATATGTATATGCAGAAGTAATACACGGTTATAAAACCGATGTACAAGTTCAAGTAACTATAAAATTGAAAAAAATAGTTGAAGCTCAAAATCTCCAAATCAAGTTAGTAAGTAATGATAAGGGATTTAATCAAATAGATAAAAGATGGATTAAGAATTATAAGGAAATGTGGGATATTCCAGAGAATATTGTGAAGTTATTACAATATTTCACAGGAGAGCTTCTACCATATAGAAAAGATACTAAAGATTCAAGAAGAATGTTTATGAATGAATTTACAGAAGATGAACAAAATCAATTAGTAAAATTTTTTGAAGATAATAAAGCACTTATAATATTAGACATTGTAAAAGGTAGAGGAATTTTAGCAGCAGAATGGATACTAGTTGCTAAAAAAACAGCAACTGAATCTATATGGACATTAAAACCTATAAATGTAGCCATAAACCATTATAGTGAAGGAAATGTGGAAATAACTAATAGAGGTAGTATGAAAATAGGTAGAATTACAATGCAAAGAAAAGGTGGAGATGCTGGAAGAGATACTGCAAAAATGTTACAATTTAAGGTGGATCCAACTGAATTATTTAATGTAAATTAATATTTTATTACAAAAGACAAAAGTAGAATTTAAAAGGTTCTACTTTTGTTGCATTTTGGAGAGGAGTAAAGATGAAAGATATACAGAAAAAATATTTCATTAAAGATGCTACAATAGATAGTATTGACAAAGATGTTTTTAATCATAAAGATATCGCTGAAAATATAGTTAATGTAATAGAAACAGAAGAAACTCCATTTAATTTAGCAATAATAGGAAAATGGGGAATCGGAAAATCAAGTGTAATTGAAATTGTTAAAGGAAAATTAAAAGATCCTAAAAAATATAAATTTCATGAAATAAATGCTTGGAAATATGAAAAAGAGGCATTAAGAAGAGCTTTAACTAAACAATTATTTATTTCGCTAGATAGAAATGAACAGACGAAGGCAGTAGAGGATTTAAAACAAAAATCTTCTACAATAATGAAAGAAAAAGAAGAACAGAATAGCTTATTAAATCAACTTAAAGATATGTTTGTAGAAACAATAAGAATTCTGGCAAAAGCATTTATTATTCTAGCATTTATAGTAGTTGTTTTATCAATATTAATAGGGATTTATTCTTTTTTTAAACAAGAAGAATATATTTCAACTTGGACATATGTAATGAATAAACTATTAAGTGTTACAACAGTAGTTTCAGTACTTATAGCAATATTCGAGAAATATATTGAAATAAACTTTAATGCTGGTAATAAGATAACTACAATAAATAATCCAATAAGAGATGTTGATCAATATGAAGATTTATTAAAAGAACATTTAAAGAAAATAAAATATAAAGAAATTGTTATTATAGATGATTTAGATAGATTAAGTCCAGAAAAAATTGTAGAGGCTTTAGATGCAATAAAAGCATTTACAGAACTAAAAAATATAATTTTTATTGTACCTTTTGATGATGATATTCTTAGAAAAGCTTTAGTTGATAATAAAATTAAATTAAATGAAAGCTATGTAGTAGAAGGAGAACTTTTCTTAGATAAACTATTTCAATTTAAAATTTATATGCCACCATTGCCAGAATATGATTTAAAACAATATTCAGATGTTATAATAGCAGAAGAGGCTCCAGGAATCCTAGAAATATGCCCAAATAATTATAAAGATATTATGAATATTTTAATTTATCCAGATGTAAAAACTCCAAGACAAGTAAAAAAGATAATTAATACATTTATGAACAATATTTTAATATTAGAAAAAAGAAAAGATAAAGTAATAGATAGAATGCAAGTGGAGTCTGATGAATGTAAAATGATGGTTGCAAAAATATCTGTATTACAATCGGATTTTAATGAATTTTATAAAATACTAATAGAAGATTTTAATTTGATCGAGGATTTCCTTCAAATATATAATGAAGTAGATAAACCACAGAATATAAAAGAAAATTTGAAATCATTTTTTGATACGACAGGTAATTTAAATAAAAAATGGCTTTCATTAGCTAATTTTTTAAGTTATACATCAAATATAAAAGTGGATAATATTGAAACATACATATATTTAACTCAAAGCAAAATAGGAAAAAGGATAGGAGATAAGAAATATACAGAAATAAAAACAGCATTGAAAAGTGGTAATAAAAAGTACTTAAAAGAAGCACTAGCTAACGATGAAGAATATGATAAAGTCCAAATAGTTATTGAAGATGAATTGGGTAATGTAAATAATACAGCCAAAGAAATTGAAACAGTATTTTCACTGTTAAGTGATATGAATGATAATTTTATTAATAAAGTAAAAAAAGATTTAATAAATAACATCGATAAGCTATGGGAAAATAAAAAAATTTTAGATTTTTCAGCTTACGATTTAAGCAATTTTAATATAATCTATGATAAAGGTAATGAAATTCTTGATAAAATTATAAAAGAAAAAATGCAAGAAAATAGTAAAATATTTGAAAAAGTAGTATATGTGTTAAATACTGATTACAAATGGGATGATGCAATAAGAGAACAAGTTAAAGAAATAATAGATAAAATTATTAATAATAATATTGAAGATATAAATATAGAGGATATAATAGAAGAATTAGAAGATGTAGAAAAATTTAGTTTCAAATACTATATAACAAGCGAAAACTACAGTAAACTGACAAAAGATGTATATGATAATGGGCTAGAAAATTATAGTATAGTTAATATTATCGAAAACAAGTCTTTTGAATTAATAGATTCTGGCAAGGTATCATTAGTAATTAATGCCATGAAAAATTGGATAAATAATGAGACACTTATAAAACGTTTGATTAAAGTATTAGAGTATGTAAACAGTAAAAATATATTATTTGATGCAAATGATGGAAATACTCTACTTCTTAATATAAATGATGATGTAATAGAGAAACAAAATGATAGTATTATTAAAATATTTGAATTACTAAATTATGATATTAACGAGGACAATAAAGAAGAATATGATAAGCTATTACAGTTACTAGAAAATATTACATATATTCCAAATATTGTCAAAGAATTAAAAGAGAAAAATAAATTACAGATGTTACCTACACTTACAAAACAAATTTCTGAAGAAATATTAGATGATGAAACAATAAACAATTATGGATATGAAATTATTGATTCATATAATGAGGAACAATTAAAAGAGTTAAATACAGAAATTTCATCATCAATAGTGTATAGTACAAGTATTTCAGATATTAAAGTAAAAAATGCTGTTAACATTTATTTAAGGATCATTGAAAAAGAAGAAATACCTACTTTTATGGAAAAAGTTTTAAATAAAGCTGTTTCTGATTTTAATAACTATTATTCAGCTAGCAAGACATATTGGAACTCTATGATTATAGAGCTTGTAGGAAAAGGATACAGAATATTATCAAATGGTGATAAAACAACATATTTAACCAGAATAAAAAATTTAATTGCAAATTCAACTTATTGTAATTTAGGAATATCAGCGACCAGAATTGTTTGGGAAAATCTAAATATCGATGAAAAATCTGAAATTGTTAACAATATAATTGACAATATTAAAAATATAAAGGATAGCTATTATGTATTTGAAATTATATCTGCAGATAATGATGTAGACGAAGAAAAACTTGAGAATTTAGCGGATAAAGTTTTAGATATACTAGATGAAAACAATTATAATGAATTACAAAATACTATATTGAATTTGGAAAGTTATTTAAATTTAGAAAAATTTATAGAAAAGATTACTGAATTTAATGATAAGTTTCTAAATGGTATTGATTTGATTAAAAAAATGAATTTTTCAAGAACAATTTTAGTAAAAGCAATAGCTAAGAATATTTATGATGTGGAAAAGTTAAGATTAGCCATTACTAATTTAGATATAAAAAAAGAAGAAATTCAAGAAATAGCATTAAGTGAATTTGAAAATTTAGATATTTTTAAGTTATTAAAAATCATGGTTGAATTTGGAGGAGATTATGATTGGATATGGCAAAATATTATTTCTTTAACACATAACCAATTTTATGAAATAGAATTTTATGAATGGTTAAATACATTACCTAATAAATATAAAATAAATAAAAATTATAAAGAACAATATGGCAAAGAGTTGATTGATATTGTTAATTCCTCTGCAAGTGAAGAGGTAAATAATAAAATTTTTAGATTTATTAAGGATAATAAAATGAGTAGATCATTTAATTCTGAAGAGTTAAATGAAGAAGATAGAGAAAAATTTAAAAACTATTGATTTTATATTAAATTTATGTTAAATTATAATCATAGAATCAAACTATGAAATATAATTATAAATATAAGCTCGTATTCTTCGCGAACGGAAGTGTCAAACGAGCCATAATAGCAGATAAGAAATTATCTGTTATTTTTTTGGCTTGTTTGCTAGTAATTTCTGTTGAAATATTATATAATTACTATCATAGGAAGTGGGATAAATGACAAAAACATGTGAAATATGTAATAGCAAATTTAAAACTAAATCATCTACAAGAATATATTGTTACAAATGCAGTGGAGAATCAACTAGAAGTAATTACAATACAAGAAAGCATCAAAAAACAATATTACGAAGAAGTATGAAATTACAGGCAATAAAATTATTGGGAGGAAAATGCTCTATATGTGGCTATAACAAATGTATAGACGCATTGGAATTTCATCATGAAAATCCAAATGAAAAGGAATTTAAATTAGGTTCAGGAAATACAATATCTTGGAAAGAATATAAGCAAGAAGCATTAAAATGTATTCTTGTTTGTTCTAATTGTCATAAGGAAATACATAATGAGATTGGATATAAAATTTAACAATTGTTGACGCATTGAGCCAACAATTAGAAAACGTATTGCTTTATAAAAAAGGAGAGAATAAAAGTGGAAAAACAAGAATTATATGATATGTGCAAGAGTATTATAGACTTGAATAAACAAAGATATGTTATAATAAAAGATGAAATAGAAGATATTATAAGAAATAACATAAGTGACAATATGAAAATTGAAAGAAAATTGGATGAGATGTTAGATATATTATTATTTTATGAAACTAATGAAAGTTTACTAACTTTTAGAAAACTTTGTAAGTATTATTTTTATATAAATCCACAAGCTACAGTAGATTATATTAATTATTATAGAAAACAAAATAATCCAGAAGGAGTGAAATTTGGCAATAGAAAGAAATAAGAATATATAAAATATAATTAATCAAAAAGCAGGAGGTAAAATGAAAGTATTAATATTAAGTTTCAGTAGTAATAAAGTAAACGAAGATAGTTTTATACCCAATAAAATAGGATTAACTTTTTCTTGTGTGGAAGAATGTGAGAAAAAATTAAAAAAATTAAGCAATGATGTAGAACATATTTGTATTAATAGAAAGAATATTCAAAAATGTTTAGCTTGTGGTAAAAGAGGTTGGGGGATATGTTTAGATAAACATATATGTATTCAAAAGGATGACTTTAATGAAATTTACAAATATATGGAAGATTTTGATGCTTATATATTTATTACTCCAGTTTACTTTCATGAAATGAGCGAGTCAGCAAAAACATTTTTTGATAGATTAAAAAGATGTGATGCATTCAATGACGAATCAAAAATAAAAGGAAAGAAAATAGTGTGTATCGCTTGTGCAGGCGGAAGTGGTACTGGAACAGAAGAAACACTAACAGCATTTGATACATTGAATTATTTTTTAGGAACGAAAATGTATGCAAGAATACCAGTGACAAAAGCAAATTTCGAAGAGCAAAGAAAAGTTATAGAGAATGCAATGAAATTGGAGGATAATTGATATGGAAAAATTAAACATATTAGGAACAGGTCATGCAATGACGTTAGATTGTTATAATACTTGTTTTACATTAGAAAATAATGAAGGAGAACATATATTAGTAGATACAGGTGGAGGTCTACAAATAATTAAACAACTAAGAGATGCAAAGATAGACTTTAGAAAAATAC
>CALVRT010000022.1 GCA_944358735.1 uncultured Bacilli bacterium
GAGTAATGTTTATCAAGAAAATTTATATTTATTTACTTTATAATTATTTCTTCTTAACCTTTTCAATTTTTATAGTATAACCAATTGGTGCAAGTATCTTAAGTAAACTAAGTATACTTGGAGATGAATAGCCGGTCTCTATCCTGGCTATTTTTTCTCGTGGAACATTAGAGTATTTAGAAAATAGTTCTTGAGTTAAATTATTTTCTTTTCTAAATTGAATAAATTCTTTAATGAATATTTCATTAAGCTCAAAAGCATCATAAATAGTTTCAATATAATTTTTATCATAGTCCATTTGTATCACCTGATAATATTGTATCATATTTGATACGTTTTTGAAAATAATTATTGTTTTTAATTTTTTTATGTACTATAATGAAGTTAGAAATATTTTGGAGGGTAGTATTGTGGAAACAAAGAAAATTTTATCTATTGATAAACCATATTTAGAACATTTTAATGAATTTGATTTTGATGAAAGTAAGATGTATAAAACTGCAACAGAATTTATAATAGATTCTGCTAAAGAACATTTTAGTGATTATTATTCCTTACCGGCTTTTAAGTTTTATGGAAGACAAATAAATAATAAAGAATTATTTGATAACATAAATATTACTGGTAATGCGCTTTTAAATCTTGGAGTTAAAACAGACGATACTATATCTATGTTTGGTTTAAATGTTCCAGAAACTTATTATACAATGTATGGAGCAAATGATATGGGTATTGCTACTGAATGGTTTAATCCATCAGCAGTTACTCCAGAAATGTTAAGGAAACATATTAAAGAAAATGATGTTAAAACAATGGTAATAATTGATGTTATGTATCCAATTGTTAAAGAAGCAATTAAAGGAACTGATGTTGAAACAGTAATTGTAACATCATTACAAGATTCTTTTCCAAGAAAAATGAATTTATTATATGGAGTACAAGTATTTGGACTTAATTATATTTATCAAAATCCATATTATAAACATGTGTTAGAAAATATTGTTAAAAGTATGCCTAGTGATAAAGAGCTATCTAGTTTAAGTATTGATGAACAAAGAAAAATATTAAAGAAATATCAACAAATATTTTTAAAATTAGATAATTATATAAAAAGAGAAAAAATAGATAAAAAGGCTAGTTTTTATACTGATGAAAATAGAGATTCTAGATTTATTTTATGGAATGATTTCATTAAAGAATATGGCGAAAAAAATAATTCTAGAAGAGAAAAGTTTGACGTTGAAAAACCTAAATTTATTGTTCATACCGGAGGAACTACTGGTCCAGCTAAAAGGATAGCAATGACCGATATAGCTATTAATGCTGCTCCTTATCAATCTACATTGATGCCTCTTAATTTTGAATTTGGAGATACATCATGTCAATTGATTCCTCCAATGGTAGCATTTTCATTGATGGGAATGCAATTATCAAGATACTATCAAATGAATACAACTCTAATTGCTTCATATGACAGAAATGAATTTCCTGGTATTATAACCTCAAAAGATAAAATTAATCATTTCTTTACTGTGCCATCATTTGTTACAACTTTAATTGATAATAAATCATTAGAGGGTAAAGATTTATCTCATGTTAAATCAATTAACCATGGTGGTGAAGGTATTTCTCCTGAAGATGATCGTAAAATTGATGAAATATTAAGAGCTCATGGAAGTTTTTGTCAAAATGCTTTGGGTTATGGTCAAAATGAAGAATTTGGTCCATTTACTTTAAATATTCCTGGTAAAGATGTACCAAAAGCTTATAGTTGTTGTGGTTTTCCATTATTTGGTAATGATTTTATTATTGTTGATTTAGAAACTGGTGAAGAATTGCCTTATGGTTTAAATGAAGAAGGAAAACCATATATTGGTGAATTATATGTTAGTGGTCCAAGTATGATGTTACATTATATTGGAGATGCCGCTAAAGAAAATAAAAATACTATAAAATATCGTGATGGCAAAAAATATATTGATACTGGAGATCAAGCCTATGCTGATGAATATGGAAGACTTTGGCATTGGACTAGAGAACAAAGAATCATTAGAACCCAAGATGGTAAAATTTTTGCTAATGTTATTGAAGATATTATTAAACAAATCCCTGAAGTACAAGAATGTTGTGTTGTAAAATGTCCACATCCTACTAGAGTTGCTGGTGCATCTTGTCATATTGTTTTAAAAGATGAATGTTGGACTCAAGATGTTGATGCAATTATTAATAAAATAGTAAAAACAGTTGAAGAAAAAACAAAAGAAATGTATTTTTACTATACTCCTAGTAGTTATGAATTTACAAAAGAAAAATTACCTTTAACACCTTTTGGAAAAACAGATTTTAGAGCTTTAGAACAAGAAGAACAACAACTATATGATAAAAATAAAGGAATGATTTTAAAAAAGGTAAGAATAAAATAAGAAGTAAAAGAGGTGGACTAAATTGAACAAAATTATTTATTTTAGTTATGCTAGCTTAGCATTCGTATTTATAATTGCTATTGTATATTTTCGTAAGAAAAAAGTTAATACAATTGAAATTAAGTTATTTACTAATATATTATTATTAACTATTGCGTGTTTAATTTTTGAAATAATGAGTGCGTTTGTATTTATGAATTCTATAGTATGGTTAAAGATATTTTTGAAAAAATTATTTTTGATATCAATGGTTTTATTAGTTGTAAATTATTTGAAATATACTATAATTTTAATTAAAGGAATTGATTATAAATTTAGTAAAATTGAGAATATAATCTTTTATAGTTTTCAATTCATTGTTTCTTTGATTATACTATTTTCATCTTTATATTTAAATATTGGTAGTGATGGAATAGTTATTAATTCTTATGGTTTAGCTCAAAGTATTGCATCTGGAACATGTATGGCTTTAATAGTTTTAATAGTAATTTTATTGGTTATGAATGTTAAAAAAATTTCTTCTAAAAGAGCAGTTCCATTGCTATTTTTAGTAATTTTAATGTTTTGTGCTGGCTATGTTCAAATACTTTTTCCATCGATTTTATTAATTAATTTTTGTTTATCTATTGTTGTCGTAATAATGTCAATGACTATTGAAAACCCTGACGTTAAAGTTATTGAACAGCTAAATATTGCAAGAGATACTGCTGAAAAAGCCAATGAAGCTAAAACTGATTTTTTATCTAATATGTCTCATGAAATTAGGACACCTTTAAATGCAATTGTTGGGTTTAGTAATCTATTACTTGAAGATGAAACAGTACCAGATTCTGCTAAAGATGAGGTTAGAGATATTGTTATGGCCTCAGATAATTTACTTGAAATAGTTAATGGTATTTTAGATATTTCTAAAATTGAAGCTAATAAGTTAGAAATTGTAAATACGGAATATGTTTTTTCGAAAATGTGTGATGAGTTAGTTGCTTTGTCTATTGGTAGACTTGGTGATAAGCCAATAGAATTTAAAACCAGTTTTGATCCATCAATACCAAAAGTTTTATATGGTGATGTAAGTCGGATTAAACAAATCTGTGTAAATATTTTAACTAATGCTATTAAATATACTAAAGAAGGATGGATTGAATTTAAAATAAGTGGTGTTATTAAAAATAATGTTTGTAGATTAATAATATCAGTTGAAGATACAGGTATAGGTATAAAAAAGGAAAATATTGATAAGTTGTTTAATAAATTTGAACGGCTGGATTTAGAAGAAAATGTAACAATCGAAGGAACTGGATTAGGTTTAGCTATTACTAAAAAATTGGTAGAACTTATGAATGGGAAAATAGTTGTGCAAAGTGTTTTTGGCAAGGGTTCTAAATTTACAATTAGTATAGATCAAAGAGTAGTAAATAACCCTACAATTAAGTTAGAAGAAACAGAAGAGTTGGGTGAAAAAGTAATAACTCATAATAAAAAAGTGTTACTGGTTGATGATAATAAAATTAATTTAAAAGTAGCTGAAAGGTTACTTGAGTCATATGGAATTGACACTGAAAGTGTCGAAAGTGGAGCTGCGGCTTTAGAAAAAATTCAAAATGGTGAAAAATATGATATGATATTATTAGATGATATGATGCCTAAGATGAGTGGAGTGGAAACACTTAAAAAACTAAAAGAAATCCCAGGCTTTAAAATCATCACAATTGCTCTAACTGCCAATGCCCTAACGGGAATGCGCGAAAAATATTTGCAGGATGGTTTTGATGATTACTTAGCAAAACCAATTAATAAAAATGAGCTAAATAGAATAATTAATAAATATTTAAATGATGATTAAGGAGGATATTCATGAAAGATGTAAATTTATTAATTGAAAATGGAGCTAATGTTAAAAAAGCTTTAGAG
>CALVRT010000023.1 GCA_944358735.1 uncultured Bacilli bacterium
AAAATTATATCCATTAAACCATTATATATTTTTTTTATTTTAATAATATCCTTCTCCTTCCATTTTAATATATAGCTAAACATTTTACCAAAGTTTCTATAAATACCCTAGCTAACAGAAGGGAAAAATACCCTTCTACTATATATCATAGGAGATTTGTTTAAAAAATCCTGCAAGAATATGAAAAAAATTTAAATTTCTTATTAAAAAAACATAGTTTCTTGATGTCTTCTAAATGAAGTCTACATCATCTAACTATGCTTTAATTTATTTATCTATTTTAAGTAAAGCCAACGTACAACCTCTATTACTATAATCACTTTTATATTCTAAAACATTTTTATTCTTTTTTAAAGTATTAAAGGTTGTTTCTCTAATTACACCTGTTCCAATACCGTGAACAATAACGACTATTTTATTACCCATTTTAATATTATCACTTACAAAATCATTAATTGCTACCCTAGCTGTTTCCCTATCAAAACCATGTAAATCTAGTTTGGGATAACGGCTGGTAAACATAAAGTCAACTGATTTCATCATATACACTCGCCATCTCTTCCAACGAAGGAATTGATTTATAACCACCTACTTTAGTAACTGATAAAGCTCCAGCAATTGAAGCATATTTTATAACTTTTTCAAAATCAAACCCTTCAGCAATTCCATAAGTAAATGCTCCGTGAAAAATATCGCCAGCCCCAGTTGAATCCACTGTTTTAACTTTTATCCCCGGCATTATTTTTATTTGATTATTTAAACTATAAAGGCATCCCTTATCTTCTAAAGTAATCACAATAATACCTGGAAATATTTCTTCCATTTTTTTATAGATTTTAATTAAACTTGATTTATTATTAAAATCGATTTTAATCCCCGTAACATTTTCAGCAAATTCCTTTGAACATACAACATAATGACACATTTTAGCTAGTTCAATAACTTCTTTTTTACTGCGTCCCGCATCAATAATACTAATCGTATTAGGATATGTTTTAAGCAAATGTTTACTTGCTTCATATTCATGACCATCAATTAGTAAAATATCGGGAGCATTCTCTAAAACAAAAGGCTTTAATTTATCACTTTTTGAAACATAAGAGAAGATTGTTCTAGTACCGTTTGACCGGTTAGCTAAAATAAGGGCGTGCCCTGTTTCAACTTTAGGCGCCAGCATTAAATACTTCGTATTAACATGATTTAAAATAAATTCTTTTTTTATTTTATTACCATAATTATCATTACCAACTAACCCCGCAATTCCAACATCTTGATGCCATTTACCTAGAAGAAAAGCTGCAATACTGGAAGGTCCTCCAGCACACTCTGTCTTTTCAAAATAACGCGTTTTAGTATTTTCTTTAGGATAACTATCGACAGGAAAGGTTATGTCATAAGTAATGTGTCCTAAACAAAGTATTTTCATTATCTGCCCTCTAAAGAAGCCTGCGCGGCCGCTAAAATTGCTACAGGTACACGATAAGGAGAACAAGAAACATAATTAAGACCTATTTTATGACAGAATTTAATACTTTCAGCATCGCCACCATGTTCACCACAAATACCAAGTTCAATCTCTGGCTTTATTTGTCTAGCTAATTTACTAGCCACAATCATTAATTTACCAACACCATTTTTGTCAATTGTTTTAAATGGGTCATTTTTAAAGATACCTTTTTCGTAATAAGTGTTTAAAAATCTTGCATCATCTCTTGATAAGCCAAAAGTCATTTGTGTTAAATCATTAGTACCAAAACTAAAGAACTCGGCTTTAGTGGCAATTTCATTAGCTAAAATTGCACTTCTTGGAACTTCAATCATTGTTCCAACTTTATAAGCAACTTTTATTTTATGTTTAGTCATTATTTCTTCAGCTGTTTTATCAATTAGTTCTTTTAAATAATTAAATTCTTTTAAATCAGTGGTAAGCGGAATCATAATTTCTGGTTTAACATCAATACCTTTTTTTAAACATTTCAAAGCTGCATTAATAATTGCCGTTGTTTGCATTATAGCAATTTCTGGATAAGTAACAGCAAGCCGGCAACCTCTATGCCCCATCATTGGATTCACTTCTTTTAAATCCGCTATTTCTTTTTCTAACTCTTCGGTACTCACTTTAAAGTATTTTGCTAGTTCATCGATTTCAGAAGATGTTTTCGGTAAAAATTCGTGTAATGGTGGGTCTAAATAACGAATAATTACTGGAAGGTCTTTCATTTCCATAAATAAGCCTTCAAAGTCTTTTTGTTGCATTGGTAAAAGTTCATTTAAAGCAGATTGTCTTTCTTCTTGACTTCTAGCTAGAATCATTTTTCTAATCGCAAAAATTTTATCTTTTTCAAAAAACATGTGTTCAGTTCGGCATAAGCCAAGACCTTCAGCCCCAAATTCTAAAGCTTTTTTGGCATCTTTAGGTGTATCAGCATTAGCTTTAACTTTTAACTTTTTAACTTCTTTAGCCCAGCTTAAAAACTTTTTAAAATTATCAGTTAAATTAGCATCGGTTGTTTCTATCACACCTTCATATACTGTTCCAGAAGTGCCATCTAAAGAGATTTCATCGCCTTCATTATATTTTTTAGACCCGGCCATCATATATTTATTTTCTTCATCAACAACTAAATTTTCACAGCCACTAACACAGCACCGGCCAATACCTCTAGCAACAACGGCGGCGTGACTTGTCATCCCACCACGAACAGTTAAAACACCAACAGCTTTATTCATTCCTTCAATATCTTCAGCAGAAGTTTCATTACGCACTAAAATACCTGGAATATTATTATTGCTTGCCTCTTTAACACTTTCAACATCAAAATATATTTTACCACTAACTGCCCCTGGCGATGCTGGTAAACCTTTTGTAATTACGCTAGCTTTTTTAACACTTTCTTCGTTAAAAGTGGGGTGCAGTAATTCAGAAATATTTTCAGGACTAACTCGCATTAAAGCTTCTTCTTTCGTAATTAATCCTTCTTCTACTTCGGAAACAGCAATATTTAAAGCAGCCAGTGGCGTTCTTTTACCACTTCTCGTTTGTAACATATAAAGCTTACCTTTTTCCACCGTAAATTCCATATCCTGCATATCTTTATAATGTTTTTCTAATAATTTAGAAATATCTTTAAGTTCACTATAAATATTTGGGTAATCTCTTTCCATCGCTTCGATTGATTTAGGCGTTCTAACACCTGCAACAATGTCTTCTCCTTGAGCTTTTTCTAAAAATTCACCATATAATTTATCTTCACCATTAGCGGGATTTCTGGAAAAGGCGACACCAGTCAAAGAATCATCAGTCAAATTACCATAAACCATTTCTTGAACATTAACCGCTGTCCCTAAAGTTTCACTAATATTATTCATTTGTCTATAAACTTTTGCCCTATCATTATTCCACGAACGAAAAACAGCGGTAACGGCTTCAATTAATTGTGTTTCTATATCTTGAGGGAACTCACTTTTAACAAGTTTTTTATATAATTTTTTAAAATCAATAGCAAGTTCATACATATCTTCCGCTGTAAGTTCTAAATCTGTTTGAATACCTTTTGCCCGTCTTCTATTTAATAAAATTGTTTCAAATTCATCTTTATCTACGCCTTTAACAACATTGGCATACATCATAATAAGGCGGCGATAAGAATCATAGATAAAACGCATATTATCTTCACTAGTAGCAATAGCTTTAGCTACATCATCATTTAGGCCTAAATTTAAAATAGTATCCATCATCCCTGGCATACTAACCGGCGAACCACTACGAACAGATAATAATAAAGGATTTTCCGCATTACCTATTTTTTTACCAGTTATTTCCTCTAATTTCGTTAAATTGTCTAATATTTCTTTTTTAATATCATCGGCAATTATTTCATTATCAGTATAATATTTATTGCAAGCTTCAGTTGTAACGGTAAAGCCATTAGGTACAGGAAGCCCCATATTAATCATTTCCGCTAAATTAGCTCCTTTACCGCCTAAAAGCTCACGCATATCTTTATTACCTTCACTAAATAAATAAACGTATTTCATATGTTATCGCTCCTTTTTTATTCTTTTAACATTATAACATTTATCATATAAAATGTAAATCAGTCCAAAAATTTTTGACAAAAAAAGTGAAATAACCTCACTTTTTCGCTCTAGGATGAGCATTTAAATATACTTTTCTTAATCTATCATTAGAAACATGGGTATAAATACCAGTCGTCGATAAATTTTCATGGCCTAATAAATCCCCAACACTTTTTAAATCAGCTCCATCATTAAGTAAATGTGTCGCATAAGTGTGCCTTAAAGTATGGGGAGTTACTTTAACATTAATATGAGCTTTTTGGGCCGTGTCACTAACTATTTGTCTAACTGTTCTTTCATTTATTTTTTCACCGTGTTTATTAGTAAACAAATATAATTCTTGATGTTTTTCTAAATATTTATTTAATAGTTTTTCACAGTTACTGCCATAGAAAACGATTCTTTCTTTTCTACCTTTACCAAAAACTAAAATAGACCGTTCTTTTCTATTAATATCATTTACTTTAATACTGACAAGTTCCCCCACTCTAACACCAGTTGAATAAAGCATCTCAAGTATTAAAGCGGCCATTAACCCTTCTTTAGTATTAATATCTGGCGTTTTTAATAATTTTTCAGTATCTTCATAATTTAAATAATTAGGAAGTTTCTTTTCTTTTTTGGGATTACTAATTAAAACCATAGGATTATTTTTAATAATGTCTTCACTTTCTAAATAATTGTAAAAGCTTTTTAAAGTACTTATATGTCTTGAAATAGTAGTAGCTTTATATTTTTTATCATACATACTACGAATATATTCCCTAATATCTTTTACCTCAATATCTTTAATGTTTTTATTAGGAAAAAACTTTACGAAAGCTTCTAAATCTTCTTTATAACTTTCATAAGTATAATTAGAAAAACCTCTAGTTTTAACATAATTTAGAAAATCATTTACTTCAATCATTAAAACAGCCTCATCTGTCCATTTTTTTCTTCTACTGGAGTTTCTTCAGCTTCTAAATCTTCAAGTTCTGAAAATAACTTATCTAAACGTTCTTCCTTAAATTTATCCATAAATTCATTTTGACTTACCGCGTCTTGAACTCTCTTAATTTCTTCTAAAATATTTTTCTTTTTAACTTCATCACTATCTATTATCTGCTCATTATCAATTTCAATTTTCCTTGGATGGACATTTATATCACCCGCACTTAATAAAGCAGCTTTTCTAAATCTTCGGTAATCTCTTAAAGTAATCATCAAATACTGAAAATCATTAGTTTTTAAAGCTTCTATAACCGTATTATCACCATAATGATTAAAAAGTTTATTAACGGCCTTATTGTTTAAATATTCATTATTAAATTTACCAGCAAAAAAACCAACCAAACGCATTTCTAAACTTTGGGGGTCAATTTCCCTTTGAGTACCAAATTTAGGCGCCATTTTGGCTATATCTTCATTATCGCAAACTATTGGTAATGCTTTAAAGCCTCCTTTTTTATATAAAACAAAAGCATCATCAATATCTAATTTAAATTCTGTACTTCTGCCTTCTAAAAAACACTGTTTATCTTTACATTTAGTTGTATAAGCATCAATAACCGCTAGTGGATGATAATATTCGCCATTTATTTTTAACCGGTAATAATTATCACTAGTATCTTTAATTATTAATGAATATAATTTTCTTCCTTCTGACATAGTATCACCTTCTATATCTATTATACCCTATTTTAGGAAAAAGAAAAAGTAGCTTTTGGGGGCTACTTCTTTGAATTCCATTCTTCTTAAATCTTACGGTCTTTAAAACCACCCATCATAATATTTAGACTCTCTAGCGATACCTTCGAAATGCATACTTAAACATATTTCTAAAAATGGCACATTCCCCCACCAATTAACAAAACATCGCACATTTTTAAACTTTCCATCATCTAATGTAAAGCACTCACTTCATAGATACGTTTAGCATATACATTATAGAAAGTGTATGTATCATTATAAGGGTTATTTTTTTGAAAAATTTGCGTTGTTGGTAATACATCCACTTTTATCATAATACTAGCCTACTTTCTTATATTATATTGATTTGTTAATCTATGAATTTTATTAATCTTTCGAGCCACTTTATTGATATATTCTTCTTTATCTTTTAATTCATTTTTTTGAGTTAAAATAATCAAGATATAAGGATTCTCATCATATACAATACCAACTTCGTGAAAAGCAATACCAAAGCCACCATATTTTCTAACAAATAAATTATTATCTATATTTTTACTTTTAATAATTTTATATGATGGATTACTCATATTATTTTTTAATTCCTGACTGAATTTAGTATTAGTTTCAAAATAATCATATAAATGCTTAAGATATATAAGCATATCACTCGCATTTACTATACCAAATAAATCCTTACCCTCTAAAGTATGTTTAGCACCAAGGGACAAACCATAAGCTTTTAACTTTTCAGCAGTCACGTAATTAACCAGTTTTATATAAGCTGTATTATCACTTTCTTTTAAAGCGTAATAAATTAACTGTTTTACCGAATAATTAGTTTTATTTGGAGTATTTTTTAAAACACCACTGCCTTGTTTAAAATCTTCAGGGTTTAAAATTAATTCATTTTCTAATATTTCAGGATTTGTTTCAGCTTGTTCGTAAATATATAAACACACTAAAAATTTAATCGCACTAGCGCTGTAAAAACAAACATCCAGATTAAAGGAAAACATATCATCTGTGGATAAGTTTTTATAAGCATAAGCAACTTTTTCATTTTGTTTTAATAAATACTTATTTAAATAATATATTTTTTTCCGTAAACACTTATTTTTAATATTACTAATACTTGATACATTAAACTTCATTTTTTCACCTCTCACCATTATACTTTAAATTAAAAACCATTGCAATTAATAGTTAAATCAGCTATTACTACATAATGATTACTTGCAAATTTATCGGTTATTTGTTTCAATAACTAAAATGTACATACCTATTCATTATTTTCATTCTTTCACCTAAAAAAGTAACTTTTACCGTTACTTAAATCCTTTTTCTAAATCTAAAAATTTGGCATAACTATAATCAATGATTTGTCCATTCTTAGTTTTTTTCCAGCCTGCAAAATTATGTGACCAGTCAGATAATTCTTTAGAAGTTTTATTTTTTAATTTATTTTTTATATATGTCATTATTTCTAATTCTTCTTTAGTAAATAAATTTTTATCATATAATTTAGCTGTTGTAAACTTTATTAAATCGTCATTATAATAAATTATTTTTAAGTAATTATTTTGTAAAAGAAAATTTAAAATATTTTTTTCATTATCAATAATTGGTCCATAAGGAGCTTTCGCATACTTTAAAGTTGTTATCGGATGACCATTTTCTTTTTGTGAATAAAAGTCAATAGCAAATAAATTTTTCATAACTTGCGTTTCATAAAGTGGATTATTTTCTAACATAAATAAAACTGTATTGATAGTCTTTACATCAAGTGAAGACTTTATTTTATTTAAAATATTATAATACTCTTCACCCAATTTTATTCTATTACTATTTAAAATATTAATTATTCCATCTTTATTACTTTTTAATTTTTTATAAACTTCTAAATATTCTTTTTGGGGATATGACTGTCCATTTTCATATCTTGTAATCGTTTTTTTACTCCAGCCAAGAGCTTTAGCAAATAAATCTTGGGATAAATTAATTGATTTTCGAATATTCTTAAAATCTTCTTGTTTTAAACCATTTAATTTTAAATAACTAGCATAAATATTTTCTAATGACTCATTTAATTTTTCACTGATTAATTCCATCCCACAGTCAGAACATTTATATACTGTTTCTAAAACAGAAAATTTTTCATCATTAATTGTGTAATTATTTTTAACACTTTCTTGTTTAGGGATTACTTTTTTATCACAATTAAAACAATACATCTTTTCAGCCATTTAAATCACTCCTTTAACTAGTATGATGAAATGAAAGACATATAATGCCATTTGGTCTTAATGTTAATTTAATATAAGTTAGTTTACCATTAATAACTTTTTTAAAAACATATACCTCACTATTAGTATCTCTTCTAGTATCATAATCAAAGTCAACTTTAACACAGTCTTCTACTTTTAATTCTAAAATATATTTCCAAACTAATTTAACATCTAAAATACCTAAGTCTAATAACGCTTGTTTAGTAGTCATTAAGTGGCCATTAACTTTTAAAGTTCTAGGCACTAAATAACAATTACCTTTAGGTATTTCCTTTTGGCAAAGAGTCAGAAAAGACTTTACAGAATTTTTATCTAGTTGTGATAACATAATACCCTCCTATCTAACCTCTTCCTTTCGCTCCTAACCTATACTCCTTTTCACATTTCAATTATAGCAAAAATAACAATCGGTGTCAACTGTCTCCGATACTTTTTTTTAAAAAAAAGTAACTACTTTTTATAATCGCAGTTACTACATTTTATTTT
>CALVRT010000024.1 GCA_944358735.1 uncultured Bacilli bacterium
TATAATTGACAGGTGTAAAAAGAGAGGTTTTAATATGGAAAAAAGAAATATTGCAATCATTGCTCACGTAGACCACGGAAAAACGACGTTGGTTGATAAATTATTAGAAGCATCAGGAACGTTTAGAGCTAATGAAGAAGTCCAAGTAAGAGCTTTAGACTCTAATGCGATTGAAAGAGAAAGAGGAATTACGATTTTAGCTAAAACAACAGCTATTGATTATAAAGGCATTAGAATTAATATTTTAGATACCCCAGGTCATGCTGATTTTGGGGGCGAAGTAGAACGAATTATGAATATGGTTGATGGCGTTTTACTTGTTGTCGATGCTTATGAAGGCACAATGCCCCAAACAAGATTTGTATTAAAGAAAGCGTTAGAAGCAGGAGTGACTCCAATTGTTGTTGTCAATAAAGTTGATAAAGATTCCGCTAGGCCTAAAGAAGTTGTCGATGAAGTAATCGATTTATTTATTGATTTAGGTGCGAGCCTTGAACAACTAGATTTCCCAGTTATTTATGCTTCAGCTTTAGCTGGCACTTCTAGTTTTGACCCTGATATAAATACTCAAGAAGAAACTATGGCTCCAATTTTAGATACCGTACTTAAATATATTCCTGCACCTAAAGTAAGTTTAGAAGGACATTTACAATTTCAGCCTGCTTTACTTGATTATAATGACTTTGTTGGTCGTATGGGAATTGGTCTTGTTAAACGCGGTAAATTAAAAGTTGGACAATCTGTTTCTTGTGTTCGACTTGATGGTACAATTAAACAATTTAGAATTCAAAAAATAATTGGTTATTATGGTTTAAATAAGATAGAAGTTCCAGAGGCTGAAGCTGGGGATATTGTTGCGATTGCTGGTCTGCCTGATATTTCAGTTGGGGAAACTGTTTGTGAAATTGGTTATGAAGAAGCCTTACCACACCTTCGGATTGATGAGCCAACCCTTCAAATGACCTTTGGTGTTAATACTAGTCCATTTAGTGGAAGAGAAGGGAAATTTTTAACTGCTAGAAAAATTGAAGAAAGATTATTAAAAGAAACTGAACGTGATGTATCTTTAAAAGTAAGACAAGTTGATTCAGAATCTTGGATGGTTTCGGGAAGAGGTGAACTTCATTTATCAATTTTAATTGAAAATATGCGCCGAGAAGGCTATGAACTTCAAGTTTCTAAACCAGAAATTATCAAAAAAGAAATTGATGGAGTTGTTTGCGAACCTTATGAAGATGTTGATATTGAAGTTCCAGAAGAGTATGTTGGTCCGGTTATCGAGCTACTCGGTCATAGAAGTGGAACGATGGATAATATGGTTACTAAAGAAAATCATACAAAATTAACCTATACGGTTCCATCTCGCGGACTTATTGGTTTTATGACGGAATTTATGACTTTAACTAAAGGTTATGGAATAATTAGTCATACCTTTAAAGAATATGCGCCAATGACGACGACAGAAGTTGGAAATCGTAAAAGTGGAGTTTTAGTTTCAATGGAAAATGGTAAAGCTACGGCTTATGCTTTAGGAGCTTTAGAAGACCGAGGAATTATGTTCATTGAACCAGGAACTGAAGTTTACGAAGGGATGATTGTCGGTGAAAATAATCATGATAATGATTTAGCTGTTAATGTTGTTAAAAGTAAAAATTTAACTAATACTCGTAGTGCCACTAAAGACCATACAGTTGTTTTGAAAAGACCGAGGGAAATGAGCCTTGAAGTATGTCTTGATTATATTAATGATGATGAATTAGTAGAAGTTACGCCACAAAGTTTTAGATTAAGAAAGAAAATTTTGAATACTAATGAACGTAAAAAGTTTGACAACAAAAAAAATCAGTAATCTTACAATTAGATTACCAATTAATAAGCTATTGTGGCTTTTTTTATTTGTGTTTATAGGTTGTTTTAAAAATGACTTTGTTTTGATTATTATAAGTTGGAATAATTGACACTTCATAATTGTATTTATTTGTAAAAGAAATTCTTATATCGGGATTATCATAGTTGATTGTTTTACCAATTATAATTTTATCATTAATACTTTCTTTACTATAGAGCAAATCAATATCTTCATATTTATTATTAGTATAATTAATTTGATTAATTTTAAAATTTTTAATTTTTTCGTTAAAGTTAATTATTATTTGATTAGAGGTATTATCAAGTTTTACAACTTCATTGTTTTGGTTATTCTGGTTATTATTTTTTTGATAACTTATTTCATAAAAATCTTTATTCTGATATTTATCTTCTAACTTTTTTAAATAATTATTTAATTTAGTATTTTTACTATAGTAGTTATTAATGCTTATATAATTATCTGATAGGTTAAAACTATAAAGATTTTTTGTTGTTTTAATAGATAACTTATCGGTAAATTTTTCATCCGGTTTATTGTTATAATATTTATTATTTATTAGTTTTTTAATATTATTGTAGTCTTCCTTAATGATGGTTAAATCATTATATTTTATTTCGGTTATTTCATCATGCAAATCTATTTTATAACTACATCCAGTAAGGCATAAAATTAAAATAAAAATAATTAGTTTTTTCATAATCTTCACCAATTTTATTTTTACCATAATTTGAAAAAAAATACTCGCTGATTTAAAATATTAAAAAATAAGATAGTCCAGTTATGAACTATCTTATATGGCCCGTAAAGGGCTTTGATTAACACAAGGAACGCAAAGGTTCTTTGTAGTTATAATATACACTAGTTAAGAGAATTTGTCAAATTGTAATTTGTGAAATAATTTATAATTGTTTTATCAATTAAATCCATTACTTCAGATGAACACCTTGCTCGTCCTAAAATATCAAACTCGTTTATTGGCCCTATAATCCTAGATTTAGAAATTGTTGTAATCAAGCTACAACAAGCAAAGGTGTTTTTTTGGTTTTTTTTATAATATTCTAGTAATGAAGTTAGCTTTTTTACTTTAGCAATCTTTTCTGTCTTTACGTACCTATTATTTTCTTTTAATTCTTCTTCAACGCCTAAAGTTAATAATTCCTTTTGAATTTTTTTAACTAACTTTTCAAGAATTAATGGCCCTAAATCTAAATTAAATCTTTTTTCTTTAGAAGTTAATGGAATAACAGTTAATACATTATTATTTTGATTATCATATTTATTTAACACAATTGCAAAATGGACTTGTGACATTTCAGAACCTAATCCTACTCCGAAATCTACTTTAATAATTGTCCCTCTTTTATACACTCTATATTTTTTTTGATTATTTGTAGTTTCTTTTAAAAGCAAATTTGATGATTTCAGCAACCATTCATCTAAATAAGAAAATTTAAAAGGTAATTTTTTTTCAATAATATTATGATAGTTAATGTATGATTTGTCTAAATTTATTTTTTCTATAATAGTATTCTTTTCTGTTTTATTCATTTTATAAGATTTTCCTTTCCATAGATTTAATATTAAAATGTAAAATTGTGACTAAATATTTTTCTTTAATATTGTATTATATAATATTATAATTATTTTTACAATAAAATTTTGAAAAATAAAAAAAGGGGCTGTAACGAAATAAAATAATTTTGTTACAGTCTTTTTCAATTTAATAAAATAATAAAAACGTTAGAAAAATAAACCTCTAACGTATTTTTGTGATACACATTCTAATTAACGAAAGAAGATGAATCATATGAAGAATTTTACTATAAAAACAAACTTTTTATGTCTTACTCAATCATGACATATGAGTAATAACAAATATAATTACAAAAGCATTTTATTTTTACCATAATTTGAAAAAAAATACTCGCGCTTGGCAAGTATTTAGTTTTTTTCTTTTTGTTTTAGATAATAATCACGAAGTTCTTTAAAGCGTTGATAATGGATGATTTCTCGCTCTCTTAAAAAAGATAGAGGTCCAAGAACGTCAGGGTCATTGGTTAAATCCATTAAATGTTCATAAGTAGCTCGGGCTCTTTGTTCAGCGCCCATATTACTTTCGATGTCGGCGATATAGTCACCAGAAACTTTGATATAGGCCATATTAAATGGATTACCAAATGAATCTGATGGGAATAGAGACCTACCAAATGTTGCATAGTTTTCGCCAAGACCAGCAGCTTTTAATTCTTCGACACTTGCACCTTTCATAAGTTGATAAAGCATAGCCGAAATCATTTCAACATGCGCAAGTTCTTCAGTTCCAATATCCGTAAGTAAAGCCCGGCCTCTTTCGTCAGGCATATTGTATCTTTGGTCTAAATATTGGAAAGCCGCAGCAAGTTCTCCGGCTGGCCCACCATATTGCGTTAGAATATATTTAGCCATTTTTAAATCTTTTTTTCTGATGTTAACAGGATATTGTAATTTTTTTTCATATTTCCACATTATAAATCCTCCTTAATTATTTTCCCAAGGCCAAGGGTCGTTATTCCAACTCCAAGGACTAGTCATATTGCCACTAACATTTAGTGGTCCAAATTCTTTTTCATAAGCTCTAACTAATTTATTTGTTTCATCTATATATTGATTATATAGATTAATCATTGGTTTATCATTAGGATGTGTATCTAAATATAGATTAATATCGTGAGCAGCAAAACCATAAGCATTTAGCTGTGTTAACATTTCGGCTTGTTTGTTTAATGGTTCGATATCGTACGGTCTATTTATTTTATATTGATTATATAAATTAGGAAACATATTACCTCTGATATAGCCATTATATACATCAAATAATTCATTAGGTGTTGTTTTACCATTAAAATTACATTTATTAAAGTTTAAATTTTGATTAGGGTTTACCATCATTTTATTATTTTCTTTTGATGTCTCCCAATTGTTAACGTTTTGCATTTCATTTAAGTATGAAAAGTCATTCGCGCCACCTGGCATAAAGTAATTCATATTACTAAAGTTATTCATTATTTACCCTCCTTTGTTTTTATGTTATGGTTTTAGGTGAATAATGTATGGGTTGTTTTCCTAATTTTGAGACTTTTTCTTAAATTTCGTTTTTTTCCTTTGTTAAGGTAATGTTTTTGATAAATAGAGGTAATTTAAATAGTTTTTTTAGATAAAAGCTTGCCAAAACTTATATTTATTGATAAAATAAGTATGTCTTTTATATGGCGTCGTTGGTGAAGTGGTTAACACAGTGGATTGTGGTTCCACCATGCGTGGGTTCGATCCCCACACGGCGCCCCATAGAGATAATTACGAGTTTAATCTTAATGGTTAGGCTCGTTTTTTGTTGAAAAAGTATTGATAATGTTAAAAAAAGATGTATAATAATTGTGAAAACATCAAATAGCATATATAAAGAGTTTAATGTAAAACCTAATAAAGTAAATAGAAGTTAGAAATAGTGATATTCTCACTATTTTAAAACAGACGAATATATTTACTTTTATCAAAAGAAAAGGTAACAAGATGCATAAAAATAATTTTTAATGTAAAGTATTTTTGTTAATCAATGGTTTAAGTTGATTGAATTTGAAGAAAGATTAATTATTATAGAAAATGAAGCTAAAAAGATGAAATATTTAATTTTTATGATTACAAAATACTGATGCTATTAGTGAAATAATATTTTTTGTTTTGATAGATAAATTATAAAATTGATACAAATAGAACAATGTAGTGTAAGTAGGGATTATTTATGTTGGATTTTATTATAGACGTGGCGAATAATTTGTATGATCTTTTTTTAAAACTCTTAACAGTTTTAGATTCTGATATAAGGATAAATGTTTTTATTGGGGTAACTAGTTTAATGATAGCTACAATTATCTTTATAGCGGAGATTGTTTCACAAAAGGAATATCAATTAGAAAAAGCATTAATTTTGGATAATACGAAAATGATAAGAAATATGTTTTTTTCGGTTGCTATTTTGTTTTCATTGTTTGCAACATCTGCATTGAAAAGTTCTTATAGTGATGTTGGTAAACTTCCATATTTTGAAAATGATATTTTATTTTTTGTTATTAATTTGATGTTAGATATATTCATTGTTATATTTATGATTGAAACTATCAAAATGTTTGTTAGAACAATTGGTGTTAGGATAGATTTATAGACACAAAAGTATGGACAATGTAGTATAATAATAAACATTGAGAGGAGTGTCTATAATGGCGAGAGGAAAGAGCTATGATGAAGATTTTAAAAAGATGATTGTTGAACTTTATAATAATAAAAAGCCAGCTTGTGAAATAATACGTGAATATGGCATAAGTAGTTCTTTATTATATAAATGGGTCAAAGAATATTCACCAATTAAAACTGAAAATGGTACAGTTACTAATAATAAAGAAATTCAAAAACTAAAAAAGGAATTAAGTAAACTCAGAGAGGAAAACGAAATTCTAAAAAAAGCAATTGCCATATTCACGCAAAAGTAGAAGATAAAGTAAAGTTTATTAATGAAAATAAAGATA
>CALVRT010000025.1 GCA_944358735.1 uncultured Bacilli bacterium
AAACTCTGTCACTTCGCCAATCTCTCTTATAAATCTTTTAGTTTCGCGATCTTGACGCCCTCTAACTAATACACCCAACTGAATATAACGATGAATAGATTTTAAAAACTGATCGATATCCTGACTGGTTTCCAACAAACTATACATACGTGTTGGAATTGAAGAAGCTTTATCAGCGTGAATTGTCGATAAAATATAATGCCCTGAGGAAATTGAATTACGAACAGCCATAACCGCTTCTGCACTACGTACTTCAGACAGTAGTATCCATTTAGGATTTTGACGCATACAAGTAACTAACACATCCGTATAAGAAGCGACATTATTAGTTTTCATTGCCACAATATCGCGATGTGGAAATATTTTATCTAAATGCAATTCTAATGTATCTTCAATAGTGATGATCTTTTCGTTTTCTCTGGTTTTAGATGCCAAATATTTAACAAATTCTGTCTTACCAGATCCGGTTTCACCACAAACAAGAATATTACAATGTGCTAAAACACATTGAACTAGAAAATCATGGATATCCACTGTGATATATTTTTCAGCAATTATCTTATCTTTTTCTAATCTTATTTTAGCTGGAGTTTTCCTTATAACACAAGCAATTCCATTACTAGCAATCGAATCATGAATAAAATTCATACGCAATTCCGCGCTTTCAGAGTCAAGAAATGGATGGGCCGCATTAAACGATCTACCCATAACATTAGAGCATTGGAAGGCTAATTTTTCCATAAAGGCATTATTAATATTAGGATTTTCTATTCTAAAAATGCCATGTGACAATGTTTTCAGCCAAATTTGACCGTTATTACTGTAAGATATATCTGTTATATCATCATTTTTTAAATACTCTACTAGTGGTCCGAAATCTATTTGAGAAAACAAATTATCATTCATAACTACTCATTCTCGTTTCCTATATTTTCACCTGGAATGCTTTCATTAGGATTATCAGTTGAATCGCTGAAAACTACTGTATTACTTTCAATGAAATTAACCAACTCTTCGCGGTCAACAACCAAATCACCTTCAATTGGAGTTGTTCCACCATAAGGTACTGGGAACAATTCAACTCCATAGCCACTTAAATACTCAGCCTTTTTCAACAAAATATAAACATCTTCTGGGACGCCAAAGAGTAAGGTTGATGGAGTCCTATTGGCAGAAGTATTTTCAAAAACATTATTTCCTGAACTATCTTTAACTGCTAACACTTCAACTTGAGCTAACAATCTTCCTACCATAATTTGTCCATTTTCATCGATTGCTTTCATAAAAACATCGATTTTGTTGCCTGGATAGATGGAATTGCCATAAGTAGATGCAGTTGTAACAGATAAAGCATAAGGTCTTTCTCCATCTTTAACAGCAGTAAAAGCTGAATCTGGTAATTCACTTGCCTCAATTAAAACGGTTCCGTAAAACATACTGCCTGCCGGAATAACAGTATTGACATTTGTATATTTTCCGACTATCAAAGTCTGACTTCTAACTACATCTTTACTAATTGAAGCAGCTGGCATTTCAATCCAACTAATCATATCGTCAGTTATTAATGTTCGAGGTTGAATAGTCGTAGCAGCTACCGGAATTCTAACCGGTTGAACTTGACTATTTATAGTTGAAGTATAACCCCAATATAAAAGTCCTAAAATAGCAATAACGCCAATTACTGTAACTGTATTTTTGTTAGTAAAAAATTTTTTCAATGATACCAAAAAATTATTCATAAAAATCATCCCTTTCTTTATTCATCAACATCAGGTGTTTCTAATATGGCATCTAAACGATTTTGAATACTAAACTCCATAATTTCACCTGTCATGTTAGTTGACTCGACACTACTAACTAACAGACTAACTTTAGGTGGTGTCTCGTTAACATCATATATGTCTATTACATAAGTATTAGAAAGTAAAGCACTTTCAGCAAATCTTCTTAAAAAATTTTCAACAAATTTTTCTCGATCAATTCTAATAATGCCATCTTCTCGATAAGCGGCCAAATCTAATGCATCGTACATGGCGCCTTCTGTGGCTTCTTTAAGTAAATGATAGTTGTGCTCATCGGTATTAGTAATTGATTGAAAGAAGAAAATAAAGAAAATTGCTAATATTCCAAGGGCAACTACGGCAGTTCCCCAATAGGACTCTTTCACAACATTACCTCCTAACTATAAACATTATCTTTCTTGCTAAGAAAATATAGACCAACTAACCCTAATGCTAAAATGATAACTATAATTATGTAATAATCAAGCAGAAAATCAACTATTAACTGAACCCAAGGCGTCTCGTTAACGGTTGGTGGTGTCTCAATATTATCATCTACTTCAAGACTATTTTTATACTCGTTAACTTTATTTAAAAAACTTTCGTATGATAAGTTCTGACTAGACCATTTTTGACACAAGCTGAAATTTTCAATTCCTTCACACACTTGATCTTTATAATATTGATTATAACTTGGGAAAGAAACTCTAGCTGTATAAAGTGCTTCTTGCTCACAACGTGAATTAACTGAATAAAATACATATTTAACAGTTTGTCCACTCCGATACCCAGAAATTGTTATTTCATCATTCTCATAATTATAAGTTCGATAGTTTGTCATATCGACAAAGTAAATTTCTTTATTAAGATTATTTAAAGTCACTGTAAAAGTCACATTGTTATCTTGCTCAACGTAATCATAACTAATATTGACATTAGAAGCTATTTTTTTTAACCTGGCCAGCTCATTATAACTACAAGATAGTGCTCTAACTTTTACACTTGGAACAAGTAATATCAAGACTAATATAATAATTATTCTCTTCATTTTTACTCCTCCATTATATAATTATAACATAATTGAAATTATTTTCAAACACTATTTTAAAACATATTCGTAATTTCTATTACGAATTGTAAATACTAGTGAAATGGAAGAGGCATTTTCAACTTCTTTTAAAACCTCAATGTAATATGTGTTTTGTTGATTTGTTTTTTTACTTGTAACTTCTTTAAATTGAACATTTTGGACTTTTCTTTGGCCGTCAACTTCGTAATATAAATTACCAAAATATTCAATAAAATCATATAAATCATATATGTTATCGATATTTGTTTTTTTTGTGAGTGAACCAGTTATTTTCAGTAACACTTTATCATAATTACTAGTAATGCTAGGCTTTAAATACTCGTAAGAAGGATAGCATTCATCGGAAATACAAAAGTTATATTCGAGCTTATATGAACTAGCAATATCAAAAGATGTAATATTAATTTTGTAATCACTTAAGATGCTATTTTGAAATAATAAATCTTCTTTTAAATTAACTGTTTCTCGTGAAGTAATACCGATTAAATCCTGATAGTCAACCCTAACTTTCGTGCTAACGAAATTACCCTTTTTATCAAGTGAAGTTTTATCAACAAAAGAGAAAATAATATCTTCTTCTATTAATTCTTTAGGAATTTCATAAACTAAAACTTTGGTTTCAAATTCTTGACCAATAATTTCGTTTTGATAAACCGTGCCAAAATCAAAGAAGCTATTTTTATTTTTGGTAGTTGGGATATAGACATAATTACCGATTAATACTTTAGTAGTTGAAATATCCAATCCAAAATTTCGGTTAGTATTATTTTTTATTTGTAATTTTAATAAAAGATAGTAATAATCTTCATCTATTATTTTCCCTTTATAATCCGTATTAACCAAATAACTGTCGGTTAAGTTGACTGTAAAATTATTGCCATAAAAATAAACATTTTGATTGATAATCTTGTTACCATTAAAAATTGACAAAATGATAACCAAAACCAAAGATACGATAGCGACTATTAAAATTGAATTGAAAAATAATCGATTTTCTTTGTAAGTATACTTTAAATAACGCATTCTTTTTCTTAATGCTCTTAGTTTTTTATTAGGATCAAAATTTATTTGAACTTCGACTTCTTCACGATCTTCTTCATTTATTTCTAACTCTTTTAAATCACTTTTAAAATCAAATTTTTTAACATCAAATCCTGTCGCACGAACTAAAATTATGACTAAGCTAAATAATTGTGTCACAAAAGCTAATGTTATTAAGTCGCGAATTAATCTGATTGTTCGAACATCAACTAAAGTTGAATATAATGTATTCAAAGTCCCTTTAGAAATTTGTGTAATAATTAATACATATATGTATATGACAATGGTTATAATGTAAAAAAGATAAGGTTTTTTTTTGTACGCCATTACTACTAAAACAATTACAGCAAAAAATATAATTAGAATAGGAACAATTTGAAACAATGTAGGTAATAAAGGCGTAACTAAATCTTGACCAGTGACATTTATCGTGGCTAAACTATATTCATTAAAAAAATCTAATAATAATTTTGTTCTATAAA
>CALVRT010000026.1 GCA_944358735.1 uncultured Bacilli bacterium
AGGAAAATAGTATCTTACTTCATATTCCATAATTATTCATCTCCTTTGTCTAATAATAATTCGTAAGTAGCCAATTCTTCTTTAATAGCTGTATCTAAATCCGCAAATCTTAAATTATAATCAGTAAAGTTTTCATCTTCATAATCAGAATTTGAGACTATTTCATTAAAAACATTGCGGTTTAAACTATGAATTAAGGTTTTAATAAATTTTTGTATATCATCTTTTTTGCCGTAAATATCCATTATCCTATTTTCAATATTCGGCAACTTTTTTATATAAATGTTAATACCGGGCATTTGTCCTTCTGAAATTGTTGTTATCATTTCAACTCTTTTCGTATAATCATAATTATTATTTTCAAAAAATGACCTTAATTTAGAAAGACTAATTTCATCTTGAAAAATTTGTGTTTTTTCATCGTTAAAAGTTTTCTGCTCTACATGAATTTGCCCTTTCATAAAAATACACTTTTTCCCAATGGTATTTAACACTTTACTCGACCTTATTCTAACAGATTGATTTCCCGTCTTGCTTTCAAAATAATAAAGTTTTTCCAGCGAAATCCTGTCAAAAACATTCTTTCCATAAAGGTTTTGAATTGCTTTAAAAACACTACTATTTACCTTGCAAGAAAAATTATTTTGTATTTTGATTATTGAATCATCAACTATATATCTTTTTTCATCACCACAAATAATTCGATCATATATATCCAACATTCTTGATTTTAGTTTAGGATCCAAATTATAGTCTTTATCATTATTAATTTTATCAACTATACTTGTAAGAGTTGAAAGTGCTCTACCATTATACTTTCTTTCAACAATTAATTCCGACAACTTATCTATAGTTTTATCATCAAAACTGTGTGTTGCATTTAATATTTTTATCAAATATTCAGAAATATTTTCTGGATTAACATTTGCCTCGTTATAATCACTAAACTTTGTTATTTTTAATCCTTGCTCTTTTAATGCTGATATTTTCTTTCCGCTTTCAGAAATAAAAATAAAATTCTCATCATTCAATCCAAGCTTTGACAATATTTTAGCAACAATCCCATATCCTCTACAATCATCAAAATTTCTATTTCCTAGCAACAATCTTTGAGCATCATCTCTGTTTTTAGCACCAATATATTCACCATTAACATTTCTTCCAGAAACCTGCAATTCCAACTCTTGTAACTTATAATGCAATCCCCAACCTTGCCCTTCTTGAGGAAGATGAATAAAAATTCCTTCATTTTCAGCAATAGTCTTTATGGCATTAATTCGTTGAGCTTCACAATCGCAATGCGTATCGCCATACATTCCAAGTAAGCACTCACATTGAATCCTTAGGAAAATATCTTTTTTATGAAACATCTTTGTAATTTCTGAAAAATAATCAATATTTGACTTCGATTGAAAATTATCAATTTGCTTATTTTTAATTAAAAGTAAAACATTTTCATTAGTTAAACCATACTCATTAATTTCGTTTGAATCAGCTTTATAACAAACCGTTAAAACCTTACCCTTAAATAAGCTATTATCTTGTTGTAAATAAAATGAAAATTTATCATTCATAGTACACCACTCCATAAAATTAATTACTTTAATCATAACATTATCGTTTTTATTTGTAAACACATCGAAAAAATCTAATATAATTGAAAAACATTATTTTATTTAATAATATTCAAAAAACGCAATATAATATTAATTGCACTTTTTCTTATTATGATTTTTTTACTTCAAATTAACATATATAACGATAAAACCTCAATAATCTAATTTAATAATATTATTTATTTTTTCTAAATTATTAATTAACGAGATTTTAAAATAACTAAATTTATTTGTAATTAAATCACCATTTTCATCAAGACCGTTATTATCTTCCCACTTTTCCATAATATAATTGCAAACTCTAGTAACATCATAATAATCATATTCATTTAATATCTCTTCTAATAATCTTTGATATTTTGGTATGTCAAAATTATCTTTATTTATAAATTTTCTATCAATTAATGCTTTTATTAATGAACTTTCCTGTTTATCATATTTATCTTTATTATTAGTATTTTTTTCTATTCTAAATACTGACATTTATTATTTTACCTCCTTATTACGCCCTTAAAAATCACGCAATAAGTAAATAATTAAGTAATTTTAATGAGATTTAAACTCACATAATAGCTTATTCTATAAGAAAAAGTAACAACTAATAAATAACTGCTTTCTCCCTTATTCTCCACCAAGTTAGTAATTCAACCGCTATTTCAGCGGTTTTTATTTTGCAATATCATTGTTTTTCAAAAAAAATTCTAGGAGCTATTTTTATATCTCCTAATTTTTGTTAATTATGTTTTAACCACAGTTCTCCCTTTTTGCGTACTAAATTCCAAAACCAAGGTATAGTGTTTTTTATTGAAAAATTTGACAATTACAATAATAAAATATATAATACTTAAACATTAAAGGGGGAATATATATGAATAATGAAGAAAAAAAAGAAATACAAAAACAATTATTATTAACAGGAGCAACTGATTATACAAGTGACTTCTTTGATACTAGTGAATATAATACTTTAAAGCATACAGCAATGGATTATCTTGATAAACTAAATGATGAAAGACTGAAATTTAAACATTTACCAATGAGTACTGTTTTAAAAGCTGGGAAGTTTGTTATTGATAAACATACAAGAGGAATTAGTCTTAAAGTTCCTTATACTAACTGTGACTTTTTAAGAACAGATGTAATTGCTAAATTTGGTGAAGAACCAAAAAAATATCAATATGATGAAATAGTAAAGTTTATTGATGAAAATGCTGAAAGATTAGATGTTACTGATATTCCAGTACATTGCGATATGTCTAATAATGATAATGGCTTTGCCTCAAGTACCTTCTTTTTCGGTACAAACAGCGTAATCCCGTCTTTCTACGAAAAATTAAACTATTATGTTTCAAGAATCGAACTTTCTGGCGCTTGTGATGAAAACAAACAAATGGTATATGTTCACGAATTATACCACGCTTTATTAGGTAGAAATAAAGGCAGTATAAATAATTTACTTCACAATGAAGCTTTATCTATTTTTATGGAAAAAGTAGCCGCTTTAGATTTAGATGATTCAAAACACTTGTTAGATTTAAGTACGCTTGACCGGTTATTAGATATTAAAACAAACATAATGTCTAAAATTAAAAATGAGTTTTATGACGATGATTATTTAGCTACTATAAGCAAAGAAAAATACATTATTTCTACTTTACTAGCAACAGCCTTATTTGATACCTATGAACAAGGAACAAGTGCTACTCAAAGAAATATTGATAACGCCATTAATAAAGTTTTAATTGGTGATGGTCAGTTAGAAGATGTTTTTGATAAATATGAAGCTACAGAAGAAAAAGGCTCAATATTAGTTAGAAAACAAATGAAAGAATTCCATACAAATAAGAGATAACTTTTAGTCTCTTTTTTTAAAATTTTTAACTATAAATTAAGATTTAACATATTATGAAAACCAATTTATTACATCTCTAATTTGACAGTTTCAACCAAAAAATATATAATACTAAAACATTAAAGGAGAAATATAATATATGGATAAATTTACAGATGAAGAAAAACTAGTGTTACAAGGTCAATTATTATTGATTGACGCCGATAAATACACAAGTGATTTTTTTGATACTGATGAATATAAAACTTTAAGGCATACCACAATGGATTATCTTGATAAAATACGCGATAAAAGAATAATATTTAAACTTTTACCAATGAGTACTGTTTTAAAATCAGGTAAGTTTGTTGTTGATAAACATACAAGAGGAATTAGTATTAAAGTCTCTTATGCTAATTCTGACTTATTAAAAACCGAAGTAATAGCTAAATTTGGTGAAGAACCAAAAAAGTATCAATATGATGAAATAATAAGGTTTATTAATGAAAATGCTGAAAGATTAGACGTTACTAATATTCCTGTACATTATGAGCAATCTAAAAATGCCCTTGCTGGTATTACTGCAACCTTATTTTACAACCAAAGTAAAGAAATCTTGCCATTTTATAAAAAACTAGGATACAACGTTTCAGAAATAACGCTTACTAGTTCTTGCAACGAATTCACTTCGGTAGCATATATTCACGAACTATACCATGCTTTATTAAATAGAAATAAAGGCAGTATAAATAATTTACTTCACAATAAAGCTTTATCTATTTTTATGGAAAAAGTAGCTGCTTTAGATTTAGATAATTCAAAAGACTTGTTAAACAAAGTAAAACTTTGCCGGTTATTAGATATTAAAAACTATATAATGCTTAAAACCAAAAATGATTTTTATGACAATAATCATTTTGATACTATTACTTACGAAACATACATTATTTCTACTTTACTAGCAACCGCTCTATTCGATACCTATGAGCACGGTACAAGTCAAACGCAAAGAAATATCGATGACGCAATTAATAAAGTTTTAATTGGTGAAAGTCAGTTAGAAGACGTTTTTAAAAAATACGATGCTACGGAAGAAAAAGGCTCAATATTAGTTAAAAAACAAATGAAAGAATTTCATACAAATAAGAGATAACTTTTGCTATCTCTTTTTACTTGCTAAAATTATCTATAGACGATAAAAGCCAAGGATTACTATCTTCTAACTCTTGTATTTGTTCTTTAATTATCGCCAGTTCTTCATTAATTTCACCCAATAATTTGTGATATTCTAAAGTCATATTTTCATCATAATTTTCAGTAGCCTTTTCTAAATATTTAGGATAAGTGTCCAATGAAATACCAGACCTTTTAAAAAAACAATCAACCATTGCATTTTTTTCTCTTTCGACCATTTCTTTTAATTTATTATTATTACCTCTTAACCTTTTAATTAAAGATAATTTTTGGCGTAAAGTTTTCACTTGATTAAGTAATCCTTTTATTTTATTTCGGTTAATAAATTTATGATTTTGTAAAATTTTTATTTCGGCTTTTATTCGTCCAAGCTCTAACTTAATAACATCTTCTTCATTTAAATAACTAATATCATTTTTGGAAATTGCCCTTAAATCAGATACTTGGTAATTATATTTTTCACTAGTCAAATAATAAAAACTTTCATACTCCAATACTTTTGCATATTCCTCTTGCAAAGCAATATCTTGCACAAGATTATTCTTTTTTTCCTCTAATGACACCTTTTTACTAGTTAAAGCTTGATATTCATCTAAAACATCACTTTTATCTTTCTTACTGAAATCTTTCAAAATTTCTGTAAAGGACATAAATGAATATTCTTTATTTGTTGTCATTAATAAAATAATTTCATCAGTTAAAGTTACTTTATTTAAAACTTCTAAAAACTCATTAAAACCAGGAATTTCTTTAATAACTTTATTATCACGATAATCATAAAAATAAGCTAAAATTCTCTCTAAAATATATACAGAGATATCTCCACCAAATAATGATTTAATGCCCAAAAAACGGTTGTTTAAAATAATATATTTAATTTCTTCATCAGTAAAATCACCAGCAAAAAGTTCCTTGGGACTCATACTTTTTAGCATCCGTGAAAGATTAGTATGCATATCTATAATATCATAAACATCATAGTTAAAGTTAGTTTG
This sequence comes from uncultured Bacilli bacterium, assembly GCA_944358735.1. Classification (GTDB taxonomy): domain Bacteria; phylum Bacillota_I; class Bacilli_A; order RF39; family UBA660; genus Coprosoma. The sequence goes on from CALVRT010000026.1 coordinate 5,637, forward strand.
CTTTTTTAATTTCAAAAAAGCCTCTAAAAACAAATTATAATCAGCCTTTAAAAGTTTCCCAGTTCCCGGAGACATTTCAATTTTTTTAATAATATCACTAATTAAAGCCAGCGAAGTTTTTTCATCCTTATATAAAGTTAAATCAATATCATAAACTTCTAAATTTGGATAACTTTCCTTTAATTTATGAGCTAAAGCATAATTACTATCAAGTTCTTTTGCTCCAGTACTAAAACAAAATATTCCCAAAGGTTCAAACTTATCTAAAATAACTTCATTTAAATCTTTAGTTTCTGTAAGTAGTCTTTCTCGTGGTTTAAAAATTGGTAATGACGTAACAATATGGGCTTGATACATTTCATCTTTATCTTGAGTCCAATTAGCTGTATATAAATCTGAAGTATCGGCACTGATAATATAATCAGGAGCTAATACAAAGCCATAAGCATTTTTATATGTCTTTGTTAATTCTTCACTAAATAAAGAAGCTGATACTAAATTATCTTTAAAATCACCTGTAAAACCTAAATTACCAACACTATGACCTATAAAGCTAAAATTTTCACCAGCTTTATAACTATCAAGTTTAGCATTATCTTTATAATCTTGTAAAATAGAATTATTTAAATTACCTATAAAAGAAAGAACTGCCTCTAAACTAAAAGGTTCTTCATTAATTAAAGTTAAAAACTGAACTTTATACTTATCAGCTTCTTCTCCATATAAGGCCTCAATATTTTTAAGAATTTCATCCTTACCATTAATAATATCATTTCTTTTTCTAATATTAATAACAATTTTTTTAAGTTCTACAGCATTTCTAATTAATTCATCAAAGATTTTGAAATCATTAGTCTTTAAACATTTATCTAGCAACTTATCAGTTACATCTTTGGCCTTCGCATAAGTTATCTTTTGGATTTCTTCTGTCGTTAAATCTAAAATAGCTAATATTTCTTTTAATTTTGCATTATAAAAACTAGTATTATCTTTAACATCCACACTCATTACCAAATATCCTATTTTTTCAATAATCCGGTCAAACCAAAACTTAAATTTTTTTAAATTTAGTTCTATTTCATTACCACTTTCAACTTCAATACATTGATTACCTAAAAAATGATTAATATAATTTAAATACTCTTTAGAGACCACACAACTAAATTCTTCATTTCTTTTAACTACAAAGTTCATAAAATTCACCTATTTAAATTATATAAAGTTTCCTATTTAAAAACAAGCCTTTTTAAAATAATTAAACAACTTTACAGCTTTTGTATAAATCAAAAAAATTTAGACACTTTAATTATAGAAACTTGATTTAAAAGTAATTATTCTGTTATAATTCTTAAAGATAGTAGGTGATTAGCTTGGACATAATTTTATTGTTAGTTGGTTTTGTCATTATTATTAAAGCCGCGGACATTTTAGTTGACTCTGCTTCAGCTATAGCTTTAAAATTTAAAATTCCGAAAATATTAATTGCTTTAACTATTGCTTCGTTTGGTACTAGTGCTCCCGAAATAGCTATTTCTTTCCAAAGTATTAGTAATGGTGACAGTGAAATGGCCTTTGCCAATGTAATTGGCAGTTCTGTTGTCAATATTCTTTTAATAATTGGGTTAGCTAGTTTTATTGCTCCCATTAAAGTAAAACACGCAACCATAAAAAAAGAATTACCAATTTTATTTCTAATTACCACAGGTTTTTGTATTTTAATGCTGGATAGTTTATTTAATCCTTTAACTAGTGATACCTTTTCAAGGTCAGATGGAATTATATTAATGCTTCTCTTCAGTATGTTTGTTGTTTATCTAATTCAAATGTTATTTCATAAAAATAATGAAAGCGAAGATATTAAACCTAAATATACCCCAGGTCTTGCGATTCTTTTATTAGGTGTTTCAATTGTTTTAATTATTTGTAGTAGTGATTTAATTGTTGAAAGTGCGAGAAGTATTGCGCATAATTTAAATATCAGTGAAAAAATAATAACAATGGTAGCCATTGTTATTGGTACAAGCCTTCCAGAAATGGTAACTACTATAACTAGTGCGAAAAAAGGGGAATTTGATATGGCTATTGGTAATATCGTTGGTACTAATATTTTTAATATTTGTATTGTTTTAGGACTACCAATAACTATTTTTGGAGACATTACTCTTACTGGTTTCAACTTTATCGATATTTTAATGGTCTTTATTTCTAGTAGCTGTCTTTATATATTTGCAAGAAGTGAAAGAACAATTAGTAAAAAAGAAGGATTTGTTATGTTACTTTTATTTCTCGTCTATTATTTATATTTACTAGCATAAAAGCATCTCAAATGAGACGCTTTTTATGTGGAATTTTTGTTTTTCGTTTGCACAATTATTTGGTCTGTTAATACTGTAGCTCCTGTTACTAATATTCCTTGAACAATATTATTAATAATAGTATCACCACCCATTAAAACAGATATTATAATACCAACACCTAATAATACTAATGGTAAAAACTTTTCCGGAATAATACCTGTTTTTTTAATTATATAATTCATTATATATAAAACAGGAATTAAAATTAATTTGTTTTCCACAATATAACTTACTACATCCATCTTATCCCTCTTTTCTATAATATTTAATGCAGAGAAATAAAAAGTAGTAACGAAAAACACCCTAATGGGTGCTTATTTTAATCCAGCTTGCTCCATAAAGCTATCAATAGCTTCAGTATCATCGGTATAGCCACTTAAATTAGCCACAACTTCTTTGTTGTCGATACCTAGTGTAAGTGGTGTTCCCCAACTATCATTATTATCAAAATAATCTAATGAACCTAGTAAATTACTATAATCATCACTTTCTAATTTATCAAGATAAACAATGTAAACTGGAATATTATTTTCACCAGCATAATCATTAATAATTGGAGCAAATTGTTCACAATAAGAACAAGTTGTTTGTGCGATTACTAAAGCAAATGGTTTTCCACTTTCTAATAAACATTCATAATCTTCATAAGTGATTTCACCTAAATTTTCATATTCTTCATGAGTAGCTACTCCACAAGCAAATGAAGTAACACCAACTTCATCTAAAAAATTATAAATATCTTCTTCACTACCTAAAATATCTTCTTTATATTCAGATACTTCACCTTTATTTAGAACTAATAAAACATCTTTTTCAAATGATTTATCACTGTATTCTAAATCACTTTCAATTTTATTTTTGTCACTATTACTTACTTCATCACTTAAGTAATAAATACCAATACCATTATCCTTACCTACGGCATTTAAATTAGCTTTTTCTTTATCACTAATATCACCCATAGCTAAAACAATATTATTTTCATCTTGTAAACATTGGTAATCTTCATAAGTAATTGCAGCTAAATTAGTATAATCACCTTCAGCCTTTACTTTACAAGCAAAAGTTTTATCAGGCGCAGGCCAAAATACAATTAGTAAAATAATAGCAATTATTAAAATAACAACGCCACATAAAACTAACAATCGTTTGTTTTCATTCATTCTATCACTTCTTTCTTAAAACATAATAACATATTTCCCTTGATTTTTCAACATTAATTGATTTCTTGCAATCTCTGAATGCGGTTCTGCGTATTCGGATGTGTACTCCAAAGTGAATCTTTTTGTTTTTTACCTTTTAAAGGATTTACTATAAATAAAGATTCAGTAGCTTCATTAATATTCATTGGTTCATTTTCAGTTTCTAATTTTTGTAAAGCACTAATTAGTCCTTGTTTATTACGCGTAATTTCAACCGCACTTGCATCAGCTAAATACTCTCGATTCCTTGATATTGCTAGTTTAAGCAAATTAGCAAATATCGGAGACAATATAAGAAATATAATCCCGACAATAACTAAAAGACCTGCGGCTTTATTATCACTATCACGGTTACCACCCCAAATAAAACTATGTGTTAAAATATCTGCAACAATCGTTACAAAACCAACCATTACAATAGCAATTGTTGAAAGAAGAATATCATAATTTTTAATATGCGATAGTTCATGAGCAAGCACGCCCTCTAGTTCATATTTATCTAACTTATTTAATAGACCTGTTGTCACACAAACAACCGCATGTTCAGGATTTCTCCCTGTCGCAAAAGCATTTAAGGCTGGCGTATCCATTACATATAATTTAGGAAGTGGAAGGCCTGCAGCAATACATAAGGACTCTAAAGAAACATTTAGTTGTAAAAATTCTTCTCTCGTTGCTGGACGAGCACCATTTAAACTTAAAATCATTTTATCAGAATTATAATAAGAAGCAAAAGCGGAAATAATTGAAAAAGAAAGTCCAATCGCAGCAGCTATATAAATATCATCAAAAATAAGTTTTGATAAAAAATAAACAAACAAAGTAATAAAGATAAAGAATAAAGTTATAATAAAACCGGTTTTTATTTTATTTTTTCTAACTGACTTTAATATCATTATAATTTCACCTTAACTTCTTTCTTTTCTTCTTCATTTACTTTAAAATATTCTTTTTCTTTATATTTTAAAATTTTCGCCATAATATTACTAGGAAACATCATAATCGCACTATTATAATGCTGAACAGTATCATTATAAAATTGTCTAGCAAACGCTATTTTATCTTCAGTTCCTGTAAGTTCTATTTGTAAATTTTTAAATACTTCATTAGCTTTTAAATCAGGATAACTTTCAGCAACAGCTAACAACTGTTTAACATTTTGACTAACTTCTTCAGTTTCTTTAGCAAGTTCTTGCATTGTAGGATTCTGATTACGGGCATTAACTACAGCTGCTAAAGTTTCTCGTTCATAAGCAGCATATCCTTTAGTCACCTCAACTAAATTAGGTATTAAATCATATCTTCTTTTAAGTTGATTATCTATTTGCGACCAAGCATTTTGACACCTTATATTAAGTTTTACCAAATAGTTATATAAGAAAACAATTAATAAAACTATAATGATAATTATAATAATCCAAATCATTTTTTACCTCCCTTTATATATTTTATCATATTTAATTATATTTTGAAATATTATGAAGAAAAAAACAGCTATTTAGGCTGCTTACTAACAAAATTACTTTTAGTTAAAAATGAGATATCATCTTTATATATTTCATAATTAATTTTATTTTTATCAAGAATATCAATTATTATTTGATTAAAGTTATTCGTTTTATTATTAGAAAGTAAAAGAAAAAGTTTATCTCCCACTAAAGTTTCTATATCTGCATGATTTATTAACTGGCCTTCCGTTAAATTTAAATAAGTAATAGTATTTAAATAGTTTGTTATAAGGGCTTTTACATCTAATTCTGATTTAATAATTAATAAAATAAAGGGTAACTTATAGTGCTGATAATAATTACTTAATTTTTTTATTACTTCTACTGATGAATCATTTAGGTTATAAGGCAATAATTTTAAAGCCTTTTGTTTTTTATAATAACTAGATTTTTTTAAATAATAAGTGTATGATGCTTTATCCGTTGTCATAATAATATCTTTAGATAATGAATAAAAATTATTATTATAAATTAAAGAATCAGAACGCATGTCCAAAATTGATAAAACTTTATCTTGCTTTTCTTTGGTAATAGGATATAAAACCTCTTTATAATCACCATAATCAACATACCAAAAAGTCATGTATTCGCACATCCAATTTAAAATTTCCTGCATCATAAATCCTCCAGTTTTCCTTTTATACCATAACACATATATATTAATAAAAGTAAAAAGCGGTCCGAAAAGCCCTTTTTCTTGTCTGAAATCTTCACTTTTACTATTTTTGGTTTTCAAATATTAAACCTTTATAATATTTCCAAGCTAAAACTCTAAAGGCAAGTTTATTAATTAAATCTTCACTAATCGTTTTATCATTTAAAGCAGTTTTTATTTCATTAATACTTTTTTCATAATCTGTCGTGATAATTAAATCATTTCCTGCCAGTATAGCTTTTACGGTAGCATTACTAATACCAGATGTTGCTTTCATATCTAAATCGTCAGTAATAATAACACCAGTAAAGCCTAATTTATTTCGTAATAAATTATGAACATCTGCTGATAAAGAGGCAGGATTAGAACTATCTATATTAATAACTGTATTATGACTTACTAAAACGGCTTCTGCTCCAGCTTTTATTCCAGATTCAAACGGTGGTAAATCATTTTTGACAATATCGTCATAAGGTCTATTATCGGTTACTGTTCCATTATGCGTATCACCATTATTGCCATAACCTGGAAAATGTTTTAAGGTATAAGAAACACCATAACCTTTACTAGCCTTAATAACAGTATCGGCATATTTAGCAGTTGTAGCGGTGTCTTCTCCTAGAGCTCTTTTATACATATAATCACCAGAATTAGTTGTAACATCAACTACAGGTGCGAGATTAACATTAAGACCTAAACTATATAATAAAGTACTTTTTTGAATTGTGTCTTCTTTTATTTTTTCTAGACCACCGGCTAAATATAATTCTCTAGAAGATTTAAATTTTTCTTTAGCTAAACTAGGATTACTACTAACTCTAACAACTTCACCGCCTTCTTCGTCAGTAGCTGTTAAAAGCGGTATTTTAACCATACTTTGGAGATTATTAATCATTCTATTAACTTCCGGTTTGGTTTTACCTTTAAAATCTTTTTCGAAAAAGACAAAGCCACCAAACTGGTATTTACTTAAAGCAGCTTGCGGGTTATCTGGATATCTTACCAATAAAAGTTGCGCTATTTTTTCGGTTAAAGTCATTTTATCTAGTCTTTCTTTAGCAAAACTATAATAATCTTTAAAAATACCATTATCTTGCCAACTACTTGGAATATCACTATTACTCATTTTAGCATTTTGATAACTTACAACTTCAATACTTTGATTACTTTTATCTTTATCTAATAATCCCGTATACTCTATTTCAGCTATATCGCCTACTTCTAAAGTGCTATCTAATATATTCATTGTATAAATAACGTGATTACTATCCTGCATAGTTATATTATCGCCACTAACGGCTAAAACTGTAGCAGTAAGTTTATTAGTATCTTCCTTTTTCTGTAAATTAAATATTAAAATAGATCCTAATATAAGTAAAGCAAGCAAACTAACAAGTCCAATTATTTTTTTATTCAACATATCACTCCGTTCTACCTCTATTATATATAATTATAATGGAGAGTATGCCTATAAATCTAAAATAATTTTAATTACAAGACAACACTAGTGTTAAATACTAAAAATTATTTCAAAATATTATAAAACAATCACCTTTAAAATCATTGTGAAAACAGAAAAAATACTAACTTTTATTTTCTTTTTTTGTATAACACTCTTGCTAAATAAATCATATTATCTAACAAGAATTAAAACCTTTCTATTAAAATTTATAATAAACATTTACTTGTTTATATCAACATTATCTTTATTAAAATATTTATCAATATCTTTATCCATGGTTAATAATTCTAGATGTTTATCAATATAATCGGCAAAATGTTCTCTAATATCAGCTAATTGATTATATAATTCTTCAAAATCAGTATAATACTGACCATTTCCCATTTGATAATCATCCAAATCCATTAAAATATCTTCTGCTTCTATTAACAATCTCAATACTTTAGAAACTCGTGTGTCTAAATTCATCCAGTTTTTTGGCCTTATATCAGTCATTTTATCCTCTTTTTTTTACTTCTTCACCTAATTTAAATAGTGTATCAATTATTTCTTGGTTCATTTAAATTTCCTTCTTTTTAATATCAGCATTTCAATAGTCAGGACATCTATTAAAATATCTTAACTAATACTCTAACACCATTCTTATATTTTATCAATATTTTTTGGGCTTTTTTAAATCATTTTTTAGAAATAATACAAATTATCAATAGTTAAAATTATACCATCTATCACATAATAATATTATATAATTATATTCAAGAGAAAATAATTATTTTTATATACATAATAAAGAATATGCATTAAAATCTGTTTACGATAAAATAAATATTATGAAATAAAAAATAAGAATATATGACTTTAGACATAGTCATACACCCTTATTACTATAATATGAAATTTCAATAACAGTTATTTTGCAAAAACTTGGACATATTCCAATGTCGCATACCTATTCTCTATTAATCTACTCCTAATTTTAAATAACATAAGTACCTTAAAATTCAGTTAAATAAGTGGAGTGTAAAAGCATAATAAAACCCTTGACTAGCAAGGGATTATAAACTAAATGGTCGGGAAAACAGGATTTGAACCTGCAACTTCTTGATCCCAAATCAAGTGCTCTACCAAGTTGAACTATTTCCCGATATGGCGCGCTCTAAGGGATTCGAACCCCTGACCTTTTGGTTCGTAGCCAAACGCTCTATCCAGCTGAGCTAAGAGCGCACGTCAAACGCGCCTTAAAGTGTGTCAAAAACATTGACAAATAAATACTACCACAAAAATAAGTACAAGTCAAGTTATTTTACTCTTTTTATTAGGAAAAAAAGCTGTTACGAAAATTTCGTAACAGTTTGTAACAACTTTAAATACATTCTACAAATGTATCCTGTAAACATTTAATTACACAACAACAGTTTAAATTCATTGTGAAAAATGAATTGGTTGCTACATAAGGTCTAGTTGCTGCTTCAGTTGTATCAGGATTAGCTGCTAAAACTCTAAATGTCGCGCAACAACCGTCAACTTTTTCAACACGGAAAACGCTTGAACAAGTAACTCCTTCATCGCCACAAACTACGTTTTCTTTAGTCGTTGGCATACTCCAAGGTGTTCCATTACCACAACAAGTATATAACATAATTGGTCTTGTATTGCAACCAACAGTCGAAGCATTACAACCTAGAAAACCACGGTCACAAGTATCTAAACAAGCATCAGAACATTCTGCATTTTCTTGCAAAATATTGATTACTGTTAAGATTTCGGCGATGCAGCAATTTTCGTTGTTTTCTTTATTATTACACATATAATCCACCCCTATTCTCAATATAACATATTCATAAATAGTTATAATGTATAAACTACATGCCCATTTAATCGAAAATTTAAAATAATTCTATTTTGATAAATAAAAACATATAGTGATATAGGGGTGAATATTATGAAAAACGCTATTACCTATTATTATAATATTGTGTTTGAAGATATTCATCAAACAGGAGATAAGTTCTATTTTGATTTGGGCAAAAGTCGGTACTTTTTTTTAGAATTTAATGGCGAAGTAGAAACCTTACCAGAAATATATGAACTACAGTCAGAACTTGTAAAAAGAAATATTTATATTCATCAAATTGTTTTAAATAAAGATAATCAAATATTAACCTTTATTAGTGGGGCGCCTTATATTCTATTACAAACTGTTTTTTATGACGAAAAAGTCACATTAGGAAAAATTTTAACTTTCAACAATCTTTATTTTAAAAGAAAAAATGAAATTATTTTAAAAGAGTTATGGGCTGAAAAAAATGACCATTTAGCTTATCAAATTAGCGGTATTAAATATCGTTATAAAATAATTAACGAAAGTTTTGATTTTTTTCTAGGTCTTGCAGAAACAAGCATTCAGTTATTAAATGAAATGCCAAAAGAGAATTATCCAACAGTTATCGCTCATAAACGCATTAGAGCTAGTGATACAACTTTAGAATTTTATAATCCATTAAATTTAACTATTGACTCAAGAATTAGGGATATCGCAGAATATTTTAAAGCCAAATTTTTTAGTAATGAAAATATTAATGATGAACTTTATACATTTCTAAATAAAGCTAGACTTATGACTAGCGAATATTACTTATTTTTAGCTAGAATGTTATACCCTACCTACTATTTTGACCTTTATGAAGATATTATTCGCGGAAAAAGCCAAGAAGAAGATATAAAAAAAATCATCAAAAAAATCGATGATTATATGATAATATTAAAACAAATTTATTATAATTATAGACATAAACTTAACTTTCCAACTATTGAATGGTTAGAAACTATTTAACATTTATAACCTCTTTAACACTTGGAACTTCAGCTTTTATCGCTCCTTCAACGCCATCTTTTAATGTTAAATCAATTAATTCACAGCCGGCACAAGCACCAAGTAATTTAATATAAACAATGTTATCTTCATATTTTATAAATTCTATATCGCCACCATCACTAACCAAAAAAGGTCGAAGTTTATCAATTACTTCAATAATTTTTTCTTCTTCTGTCATTTTATCACCAAAATAATTATATAAAATTTTTAAATAAAAGTAAACCTTTATTAATTAAAAGCTTTGTGTTATAATGGGTTTAGAGGCGATTTTATGACAAAATATAAAAAAGGAAAAATTGTAAAAGGTGTTGTTACGTGTATTGAGAGCTATGGCGCTTTTATGGCCTTTGATGAATTTTACACTGGTTTAATTCATATTTCAGAAATATCTAGTGGCTTTGTCAAAGACATACATAATTTTGTCAATGTTGGAGACTATATATATGTTGAGATATTAGCTGTCGATGAAGAAGAAAATCATTTAAAGCTTAGTATTAAAAATATTAATTATAGAATAAACGGTCAATATCGCCGAAAAAAAATCATTGAAACGCCCAATGGATTTAAGACACTTAATCATAAATTACCCCTTTGGGTCAATAATAAATTAAAAATTATCGAAAAAAATAAAAATAGTATTGACAAATAAGTTTTTCCATGTTATATTTAATTACGTCCAGAGATAATGGGCGATTAGCTCAGTTGGTTAGAGCACCTGCCTTACAAGCAGGGGGTCATAGGTTCGAGTCCTATATCGCCCACCAGTGTTGCCGGAATAGCTCAACTGGTAGAGCAACTGACTTGTAATCAGTAGGTTGTGGGTTCAAGTCCTACTTTCGGCACCATTTTTTTTGGAGAGATAGCGAAGTGGCTAAACGCGGCAGACTGTAAATCTGTTCCTTCGGGTTCGATGGTTCGAATCCATCTCTCTCCACCACTATTGCCTCGTAGCCAAGCGGTAAGGCACCACACTTTGACTGTGGCATTCGCTAGTTCGAATCTAGCCGAGGCAGCCACTACGTCCCGTTAGCTCAGCAGGTAGAGCATTTGACTTTTAATCAAAGGGTCCCGGGTTCGAATCCCGGGCGGGACACCATTTTTGATATTTAAACCCCTTATGGGTTTTTTATTTTAATAAGGAAATTTTGCCATTATAAAACATATATTATAATGGGGTTGATTTTCTTTAATTTTTTTGTTACAATGTATTTGTCCTAATTTTTATAAGAAATTTACAATTTTTTGTTCACTTTTTATAATTTTATGGTATAATGTTATTGTTACGTGCCTGAGTGGCGAAATTGGTAGACGCACAGGACTTAAAATCCTGCGGGAGTCATATCCCGTGCCGGTTCAAGTCCGGCCTTAGGCACCAACGTGGAGAAATACCCAAGTCTGGTTGAAGGGACCGGTCTTGAAAACCGGGAGGTCGGAAACGGCGCGGGGGTTCGAATCCCTCTTTCTCCGCCATTTGTATTTTAGAATATCGCGGGATGGAGCAGTCCGGTAGCTCGTTGGGCTCATAACCCAAAGGTCGTTGGTTCAAATCCAGCTCCCGCAACCATTTTGGTCTCGTGGTGTAGCGGTTATCACGTCTGCCTGTCACGCAGAAGATCGCGAGTTCGATTCTCGTCGGGACCGCCATTTGGCTTCGTAGCTCAGTCGGTAGAGCAGAGGACTGAAAATCCTCGTGTCGGCAGTTCGATTCTGTCCGAAGCCACCATCTGTAAAAACTATAAACTCTTACGTTCGGTTAAGGGTTTTTTTAACCGCTACACCAAGCAAGAAAAAGCCCAACGAGTTATTGGGCCGCGCCGATATATTTATAGTTTGTTTTAATAGTTGTTTTTTAAAAGGTTTGTGTTGGAATTTAAAGAAAAATTTTAATATAAAAAGATTTTATGTGGGTATTGACTAACGCCCATAATTGTGATAGAATTTAATCGTGTCTTAGTTAAGTGTATTGATTTACTTAAATTTTAGACAATATTATCTTGTAGGAATAATGCTTATTTTGTTGAATAGTATTTAATAGCTGGCGCTTATTACGTGGTAAGAGAATAAGTATTAATATATTCCTTGCAGGCGACATATGCGCCCATAGCTCAATTGGATAGAGCGTTTGACTACGGATCAAAAGGTTATGGGTTCGACTCCTATTGGGCGCGCCATATATCGGGAAGTAGTTCAACTTGGTAGAGCACTACATTTGGGATGTAGCTGTTGCAGGTTCAAATCCTGTCTTCCCGACCACTTTATAAAATAACCGTTGAATAACAACGGTTTTTATGCGCTTGAAATTGAATAAATCCACAGTACTGTCTTTCAATATGATGATTATGGTGACAAAAGGTCATAAAATTTTATTATAGATTTTTTCTAAATCTTGTTCCATAATATCAAAGCTAGTTCCATGGTCATGGATTTGCCCGGCTTTTCTACCACTTTTGAAAACATTAATTTTAAAAGTTATTTTGACTGTGCCATCGTCGATGGCTTTTAGGAAACTCTTAAATTCTTTCAGTTCATAAAAGATGTAATCATAATATTTGTAGTAAACACTGCCACATTCATATTTTCTATTGGCCTTGACAAAAAGTAAGTATTTTAATTTTCGATATACTTTTTCTTTTATCATGTCAAAGCTCCAAGAACATTTATTGTCGATTAATATACCACTTAATTTATCAAATACATGCATAAAAACTTTTTCTTTGTGCCAGTCAACGTAAAGAATATATTGATATTTTTTAGCAGTTTGAACATACTTATTACCATATATTGATATATTGAATACTTTATATTGTGGATATTTAGAATGGGGATAGCCATATTCTTTATGGATTCTTTTAATTTCATATAAATAGCTATCTGGCGCTGCCCCAAATAAAGTGATGTAAGGCTCACTATTGGTTTTTTTAGCCTTTATTTCAATCGCTCCATAATCGGGAATTTCAAAATCTTCACTATGGATGCCTAGCTCATTTTCTAACGTAAGACCAACGCCGGAGTCACCATTATTGACTGATTTAATCCATCCTTTTTGGACTATGCGATTCATTTTTTCGGTTAATTCCTGATATTCATATAATTCTTTCATATTTGTTTCTCCCATATTATAATTTGTTAGAACTTTGGAGTTCTATATTAATATACGTTTTTTATAGAGGTAATTCCTGCTTCTTATGGGAAAAAAACTCAAAAAATGTCAAAAAATGAATATATTAAACCAAAGAGCTAAAATTAAATAGTATGGTGTTTTATCTTCCCATGAATTAACTCTTTAAAAAAAGGCGTAAATATGATAAACTAATAGTAGCTGTGAAAGGAGAATTATATGGTAGTTTTTTTAATAATAATTGTGATTTTAGTAGCAATTATAATTATTTTATATAACCACTTGGTAAAATTAAATATTAGATGTAATAATGCGTGGTCACAAATAGATAATCAGCTTAAACGTAGAGCTGATTTAATTCCTAATTTAGTAGAAGTTACGAAGGGTTATGCCGCATATGAAAGTCAAGTGTTAACTGAGGTAGTGAATGCGAGAAATCAAGCTAACTCGATGAGCGATATGGCCAAAAATAGTGAGGAAGTAAGTGAAAAATTAAATAATTTATTTGCTTTGTCAGAAAATTATCCAGATTTAAAAGCTAATGAAGTTTTTAAAAATTTGCAAATTGAATTAACAGGAACTGAAGATAAAATTGCCTTTGCTCGCCAGTTTTATAACGATACAGTGCAACATTATAATACGGCGATTATGGTATTTCCAAACAATATTATGGCAAAATTAATGAAGTATAAAGAGAAAGAATATTTTAAAGTGCAAGAAGACGAAAAAGAAGTAGTTGAGGTGAAGTTATAAGATGATTTTAAGAGATGTTAGACGTAATAAATTGAAAACAGGTTTGATTATTACTATCTTTTTTGTTTTCATCACTTTACTAATTTATTTTGTATCTTTATTTCTCTTTGATAACATTTATTTAGCAGCAGCAATAGGACTTTCCATCTCCGCAATTTCAGCATTTGTTTCTTATTATAATTCAGATAAAATGATTTTGAGTATTAATGGTGCGAGGCCGGCAACACGTGAAGAGTTTTTACAATTAAATGTATCTTTGGAATCTTTATGTATTAGTGCCGGATTACCATTGCCCAAATTATATGTGATGGAGACTGATGCGTTAAATGCTTTTGCGACAGGAAGAAATCCTGAGCATGCTGTAGTCTGTGTAACAACAGGACTACTTAAAAAGCTTAATAAATATGAATTAGAAGGTGTTTTAGCTCACGAATTATCACATATTAAAAACTATGATATTCTAGTTTCTACTATTTCCATTGTAATGGTGGGATTTGTAAGTATATTAGCTGATGTATTTACTCACGGCTTAATTTGGGGTGGTAATCGCGATGAAGACAGTAGAGCTTCTATAATTTTATTAGTTGTGGGTTTAGTATTTATTATTTTATCGCCGATAGCAGCTACATTGCTTAAATTAGCCATTTCGCGTAATCGTGAATATTTGGCTGATGCTAGTGCGGTAGAAATTGCTCGTAATAAAGAAGGACTTATAAGCGCATTAACAAAATTAGAAACAGAAAATAGACCAATGAATGTTAACAAAGCAACGGAATCTTTATTTATTGTTAATCCATTAAAAGGCAAAGAGAAGGATTCTTTATGGAGTACTCATCCAAGTACAGTTAATCGCATTAAAAGATTGCAAAATATTCAATAATAGTTTATAAGTTAGAAGAAAGCGTAATAAAGCCAAAAACGCTTTTTTATTGGTGAAAATTTAGTGATAATGGTTGAAAATTAACGATTTAGTAGATTAAATTTGGAAAATATGTTATTATTATATAGAGAAAAGAGGTAGTGATATGAACGAAAACAAACGTTTATTGGTTATTTTTGGAGTAATTGTTTTAGTTGTAGCAGTAATTTTAATAATTAGTTTTTGGCCAGAACCGGATAAAACTTTTACATGTGGAGTAAAAGCTGATGGCGACTATGATAAACTTGGGTCTGTGAACTATGAGCAGTATCAATGTTTATATGAAAGTGATGATAAAAATGCTTTGGTAGTAGCTGATGAACTTAGCAATAAAGAAAAAGAAACTTTAAATAACGTAGCTACAAGATTAGGTCATGCATTATATTATGTAGATACGGAAAGTTTTTCTAGTGATGAATTAAAATCTATGAAAAAAGAATTAAAATATAATGACAATTCTTTTGATAAAAATGTTATTTTAACGATTCAAAGTGAAAAAGTTGATGATTTTAAAGAAGAAATTTTTGACGATGAGGATGCTTTGTTTGAATTCTTACAAGATGCTAATTTAGCTAAATTTGCTTGTGAGGTAGTTAGTGATCCTGAATATGAAAACTTAGGAGCACTTACCTATGACCAATATCAATGTTTATATGAAAGTGGTGAGCCATTTGCTCTTATTTTAGCGCAAACAACATGCAGTTATTGTTTGTCATATAAACCGATAATTGATGAATATGCTGCTGATAATAATGTACCAGTTTACATTATAGAAATTGACGAATTAACTGATGATGAAACTAATTCAATATTATCTTCATTAAGCTATTTTGATGATAATACTAGTTGGGGAACACCACTAACTATTGGTATTAAAGATAAAGAAGTAGTAGCTGAGATTAACGGTTATACTGATGATGAAAATACCATTAAAGATTTCTTTGTACAGCTTGGACTTCAGGAATAAACGTTATAATAGAATAGTGATTAAGTTCACTATTTTTTTTGTCATTTTAAAGTCACTTTGTGGAG
>CALVRT010000027.1 GCA_944358735.1 uncultured Bacilli bacterium
TTTTAATATTATTAGTTTTATAACTATCGCGAATACCTTTAGCTTTAAATTTTGGAAAACCACTGTTATTATAAAATAAATTTTGATAAGCGTTATCTAAATTGTTTACACTGTTTCTTAAAGCACAACTATCTACTTCTTTAAGTCAAGGTTTTTTTTTTTTTTTCTCTGGTATTGTTTTCATTTGGTCATAAGCACTTTTACTTTTACCAGTTTCTTTATATTCTTCTATTTTATCGGCTAAAAAATGATTATATATAAACCTTGAGCAGCCAATAGTTTTATTAATTAATATTTCCTGGTCCTTAGTAGGAGACAATCTAAATACATAGCCTTTAAATTCTCTCATAATTATCACCTTAGGTAACTATTATACACTGCAAACAAAAGTTTGTCAATATACTTTTTTGTTTTTGACAAAGTATGACTTTAAAAAAAAAAAAAAAACACAACCATATGGTTGCATTTAATTATTTCAATAATAAACTATTACCGGTCATTTCTTCTGGTTTATCTATTTTCATTAAATCAAGCATAGTTGGTGCGAGATCGGCAAGTTTACCATTTTCTTTTAATTTATAATCTTCTTTAGTAACTAATATAACAGGAACTGGATTAGTTGTATGCGCGGTATGGGGCTCACCTGTTTCATAATTTATCATTTGTTCAGCATTTCCGTGATCGGCTGTTATTATTAGATTGGCATCTTTTTCCTTAATTAAACTGACAACTTTACCAAGACACTCATCAACAGTTTCTACCGCTTTAATTGCCGCTTCCAAACTTCCTGTATGACCAACCATATCAGTATTAGCATAATTTAAAATAATCATATCATATTTATCAGACTTAATCATTTCTATTACTTTATCAGTAACTTCATAAGCACTCATTTCTGGTTTTAAATCATAAGTTCTGACCTTTGGCGATGGCACTAAAATTCTATCTTCACCAGGATATTGTTTTTCTTCACCACCATTAAAGAAAAAAGTTACATGGGCATATTTTTCAGTTTCCGCAATCCGAAGCTGTTTAAAACCTAAAGTACTAACAATTTCACCTAAAGTATTATGTAAAGTTTCTAGCTTAAAAGCGACTTTAACATTTGGCATTGTTTTATCATATTCCGTAAAACAAACATAATATAAATTTAATTTTTTAACTGGGAACGCCTCAAACTCTGGATCAACTAAAGCTCTTGTTATTTCTCTAGCTCTATCTTGCCGGAAGTTAAAAAATATTACTGCATCATTATTATTAATCGTAACTATTTTATCATCCTCACTTATTATAGTTGGTAAGATAAACTCATCAAAAATATTATCTTGATAAGATTCTTTAATAGCAAAAGTCGCATAACTACTTTTTTTACCAATTCCGTTAACTAACATATCGTAACTTTTTTGAACACGTTCCCAACGTTTATCCCTATCCATCGAATAAAATCGGCCAGAAATACTAGCAATTTTACCAACCTGTTTTTCCTGCATAACTTTTTCTAATTCTTGAATATACTTATAAGCAACATTAGGTGCGGTGTCCCGGCCATCTAAAAAAGCATGAACATAAACATTTTTAAAATTATTTCTTTTAGCTAGTTCCAACAAAGCAAATAAATGGTTAATATGACTATGTACTCCGCCATCAGAAACTAAACCTAATATATGTAAGTTAGTATTATTTTGTTGACAATGCTTAATCGCACCCTCTAATACATCATTAGTATAAAAGCTTCCATCATTAATCGCATTAGTAATTCTTGTTAAATCTTGATAGACAATTCTTCCAGCACCAATATTAGTGTGCCCTACTTCAGAATTACCCATCTGGCCATCCGGAAGACCTACATATTTTCCACTAGCTTCAATTTGGGTGGTAGGATATTCTTTCTTAAGTTTATCAATATTAGGGGTATGAGCAAGTTTAACCGCATTCCCTTCACGCTTCGGATTAATTCCAAAACCATCTAAAATCATTAGCATTGTTAGTTTCTTTTCCAATTATTTCATCCCTTCCTATTTCAAAAAGCCATCAATTATTACCTTTTCAGCTTCATCTTCACTGAGTCCTAAACTCATCAATTTAAGAAGCTGAGCCCCAGCGATTTTACCAATTGCTGCTTCGTGAATTAAATTAGCCTCAACATCTTTAGCAAATATTTCTGGAATAGCTTTAACCATACCCTCATCTTTGATAATCGCATCGCAAGAAACATGGGCATAACATTTAGCTTTGCCAGTAATATTTGAAACAAATTCCTGATAAGATTTTTCCGTAGCCACTGATCTTGAGGTTACTTTAGTACTAGCATTTTCACCTTTTAACTCGACTTCAAAATCAGTTTTCGCTTTTTGGGTATTACTAGTTAAAATTTTTTCATTAATAACTAAAGTGGCGCCTTCATAAAGTGTGGCTTTTGTTATTCTATTAGTACTATCAACGCCTTTTATTTGAATTGTATTCATCTCCATATTAGCGTTTTTCTGCATAATTATTTCCGTTACCGGATTTAATATTTTTTTACCAGTCCCCGCACCTTCACCATAATGTTTTTCGGCATATTTTACTTTTGCCCCTTCATCTAAATAAAACCGATGAATTCCATCGTGCTCGGAATCTTTATGTTTATCATTATGTACTCCGCAGCCAGCTAAAATAATGACATTCGCATTTTTCCCAATATGAAAATCATTATAAACAACATCAGTAAGTCCACTTTCCGTAATTAATACTGGTATATGAACAATTCCAAATAAAGTATTTTCTTTAACATAAACATCAATACCAGAGCCATCTTCTTTAGTAACAATATTTATATAATCATTTACCTTCCGGCTAACACATTTACCGTTTTTACGAATATTATAAGCACTCGCATCTTTAGCTTTTTCATCACTTATTTCATTTAATAAACTTTCATCTATTTTATTCATATACTTTAGCTCCTTTCGGACAGCTACCTCTAAATATTGATTTTAACATTTCATCTTTATTACCAATTTTTTTAATCTTACCATTTTCCATTAAAATAATTTCATCGGCTATTCTTAAGATGCGCTCTTGATGCGAGATTACTAAAGTAGTTCCTTTTGAAGCTTTAGAAACTTCTTTAAACACATCAGTTAAATTTTGAAAGCTCCATAAATCAATACCCGCTTCTGGTTCATCAAATAGCCATAAAATTGGACTTTTAGCTAGAACTGTCGCGATTTCAATTCGTTTAAGTTCACCGCCTGATAAACTATTACTTACTTCTCTGTTTAAATATTCTTCTGCGCATAATCCTACTTTAGAAAGTAAATTACAAGCTTCTTTTTTATTTATTTTTTTACCGCTAGCAATTGTCAGTAAATCATAAACGGTAATTCCTTTAAATAAAGCTGGACTTTGAAAGGCATAACCTATTCCCATTTTAGCTCTTTCATCAATAGTCTTATCAGTAATATTCTCACCATTAAAAATTATAACTCCTGAATCAGGTTTTTCAATGCCCATTATTATTTTAGCTAAAGTACTTTTACCACTACCATTAGGACCTGTTATTACATAAAACTTTTTTAAATCTAATGTTAAATTTATATTATTTAAAATGGTTTTCCCATTACGAACAAAATTTATATTTTTAAGTTCTAACATATTAGCTCCTTTCTGTTAATTATATGAGCCACTCCTCATATACATTATATAATTTAAAAAAAATATAGTCAACAAAAAGCGAGAAAACTTTACTTCTCGCCTTTTAAAGTATCTATATACTTAACTATTTCAGTCAAGTGTTTTTCGTCAACTAAACTACCTCCATTTTGAATTAATAGAGCTAACTCTTTGTTTCCTTGCTGCTCAAAACTTTTACCAACAGCTTTTAATAAATTTTTTTTGAACCATTTTAACTTACTATAATCAACCCCACCTGGCAAAAAATAAAACTTACAAGTAATATTATTATTTTTAATTAGTTCTTCTTCCTTATCAGGCATTAAGCCAACCCCAATAACCATAGTTAATTTAGCTTTGTTTTTTATCTTACTATAGCCTTTTATCATACCAGCCATAACCCAGCCTAAATAAATTACTTCTTTATAATCTTCTTTATACTCTTTTAAGCTTTCACAAGGTAAGTTTAATTTTTTAGCAAGCATTTCAGCATACTTTTTAGTATGTCCTGTATTACTCTCATAAACTATTTTCATTATAAGTAATCCCTTCTATAAAAATAAATTTCTTATATTTATTTTTATTAAGTATACCACACATATATGAATATGAGCAATGTTTAAATAAATATTTCACAAATATATCACAATAAAACCTATAAAGGCTTTTCCTCTATAGGTTATTTACTAAACAAAACTTTTTCGGATTTATACTGCTTAATTATAACAAATAATACAATAACAATAATGATAACAGTTGAAATAAGCATTAAGATTATATCTAAATAATTAACTGTTCCACTACTTATATCGTTAAAAATTAAAGTAAAGTTTAAAAATGGTATTAACGAATATAAAGTATTGTTTTCAATACCAATCATAAAAGCAATTAACCCTGGAAAGAAGGCAACAAAAGTAAGGGGTGTTAAAGCACTTTGAGCTTCTTTAAAGGTTTTACTTTTACTAGCTATAGCAATACAAAGGCCACTGATTAAGAAAGAATAAGCTACAATTGTAATTAAACCAAAAATTAAACTAGCTGGCGATAATATTAAATTAACGTCTTCATAAATACTAAACATATCACCGGCCACAATTAAAGAAACAATCATTAAGATTAAACTTATTATTCCTGTTATAATTGATGATAAAGAAACACTTAAAAATTTACCAACAATTATATCTTTACTTTTTATCGGAAAAGTAAGTAAAGTTTCTAATGTTCCTCTTTCCTTTTCACCAGCTGTCGCATCTGTAGCTGGATAAGTTGCTGATATAGTTATAGCCATAATAATGAACAAAAAGGCATAACTCGTAATATAATCAGCAAAATAATTATCTATCTCCTCAATATTTTCTTTAACGGTAATAATATTAGTAACTTTAGAAGCCTCGATATTATTTTGACTTAAATACGCTGTTTGTAAATACTCTTTATAAATAGCGAAATAGCTTTCCATTAAATTTGAAGCTGCAGCTGTATTGTCATCATTTTCCCCATTAATAGTATAAGTATTTCCTTCTTTCGTAATATATAAATCAATATCTCCATTTTCGTATTTTTCTTTTAATTCTTTTTCAGTTCCTTCAGTAACATCAATCTTTGTTTGCTTTGCTATTTCTTTTTCAGTATTGTCCAAAGTATAAGCAAAACCAATTTTATTATATTCACTAACATCTTTGCTCATTTGCATTTCAAATAAAGCTGACATACCAATTACCAGCAACGGTATCATAATTGGCATCACAAGCATCATTGATAAAGATTTCTTATCTCTAAACATTTCCCGAAGTTCTTTTTTTAAGATATTAAATAAATTACTCTTCATCATTTATTCCCCCTATCAAAACAAAAAATGCATCTCTTAAATTAGTGGTTTTGGTAGTACTTTTTATCAAACTAGGTGTTCCTTCTTTTATAACAACACCTTTATTTATCATAATAACATTATCACAAATATTTTCAGCTTCTTCCATATAATGTGTTGAATATAAAATAATTTTTCCGCGAGCTTTTTCTTTTTTAATAAAATCTAAAATAATTTGACTAGAAATAATATCTAAACCACTTGTTGCTTCATCTAAAATATAATATTTAGGGTCATGAACTAAACATCTAGCAATATTAACTCTTTGTGTTTGCCCGGTTGATAAATTACCAATTTTATTATATAAAAATTCATTCATATTTAAAGCCGTAGCTATTTCTTTTATTCTTTTCTCGGCCTTTTCTTCTGGCACTTCATAAATATCAGCGCACATTTTAAGTAGTTCATAAGTTGTAAGCGTATTATAAATTTTAGTATTACCTGATAAATAAGCAATATTTTTTTTGATTTCAATTTCGTTATCACGATAGTTTAAACCATCAAAATCAATAGTACCACTAGTGGGAACTAATATACCAGCAATCATCCTAAGTAAGGTTGTTTTACCAGCGCCATTAGGACCTAAAATACCAATGATTTCCCCATCTTTAGCTTCAAAGGTAATTCCATTATCGGCCCAAAATTCTTCAGCCTTTTTATCGGCATTATATCTAATAAATTTTTTCTTTAAGTTGTCAACTTTTAACATAAATACCTCCTTAACTCCAAACAACATTATACAAGAAAAAAATTTGTTTTAAAATAAAAAAAGACTTAAATTACAAAATTGTAAGATAAATCTTTAAATTTTAATATGGCGTCCAAGAGGAGAATCGAACTCCTAGCACTCCCTTCGGAGGGGAGTATTTTATCCATTAAACTACTCGGACTTACCTATATTATAATAATTTATTTATATTTTGGCAAGTGGCTGATTTATTTTTTTATCAGTTGTTTGGTTTTAAGAGCCTTTTCATAAACTTCCTCCATTCCGATAAAGATATTATATCGAAAAAAGTAAAAGCCTTTTACTTAATTTCATACGGTCTATTCAAAGTTCCCTGGCCTTTTAACTCTATATTACTTTGCAAATATAAAGTTGGAAGCACTCCAATGTTATCAAAAAATGGTTCACTATCACCAAAATAAGTATTACCAACGGTTATAACATTATTTGTAGCATAATCTTCAGAAATAGACCACAAGTAATTGCCATCACTAATATAATTACTTTTATAACAGGTACTATGGTCTTGATATAAAGAAAAAAGTGTCGCACATTTTTTATCACTTGTACTTTTCAAGTAATCACTTACATTTATAAGACCAATATAGCCTATCCATGTTTTAGTCTGTTCATCGCTAATAACTGCAGCTAAAAAATTATTATTAGTTTTACCAATACTACCAATGTTAAACTTATGAATTTTTATTAATGATTTTGCTTCAGTACTTAAAGAATTATAATAATCATTATTTAAATATTTATTTAAACTCGCACTTGTCCACTTATTTTGATTGTTTTTATCAAATGCTTGATTATTAATTATTTCATTACGAATAATTTTTAAAGTACCATCTTGTTCAAGGGCCATAATCCGCCAAAGCTCATTATTAAATAAAAGATAATTATTAGGATTTTCACCCTTATAGATGTATCTTCCTTCTTCATATTCATCTTTGTATAAACCATCACTATTTGATACTTCGACACCTTTCATATCAATATTAGTACCTGTAATAAAAGTTATAACTGCCGTAATTATTTTAAAAATTATTTCTTGCATAAAAACACCTCCTATTATATATCATAGGAGATTTATTTAAAAAATCCTGCAAATAAACGAAAAAAATTAAAAATTTGCATATACTATTTAATGGATGTATCAACATTGACATTTTTGTTAGATTGTGATACATTATTTATAGAAAAAGCGGACTGCGAAGTAATATTCGTACTCTGCTTTTTTTGTTCATAAATTTTTGTTAAAGAATTGTTTTTGATACTATACTTAATATATTGGTTTAAATCTGGACTCTTTCTATCATAACCGTAAACGCTTTTTACTCTATTCACATCTATTGAAACCTTATTTACATCGGTTTTTGTTTCTATTTCTATAGGAACAATAATATTATTATTTCTTTTATCTTTAATCACTGTTAAAATTAAATAATTTTTATTATCTTTATTTTTAAAAATTACTCTAGGATTATCTAGGCTATCAATTGATTTTATATATAATTCTTTTCCTAGCCCGTGATAATGGTCTTTTGCTGTAACAGATAAACCTAATTTTTTTGCTTCTGTATCTGTTAAAATGTTTTTTCTTATGTGAGATGGGTTTTCATACATCGGTAAATCTTTTATACCATTTTGAACCAAAACTTGAGGCGTGAAGTCTCGTAATTTAACAGGATTTCTTTCATTAATATTATTTAAAACTTTATCTATAGCATCGCTTATATTTTGAGATATGTGATATTCTATTTCTGCATTTATTTTAACTTGATTATTTAATTTTTTATCATTCACAAAAACACCTCCTATTATATATCATAGGAGATTTATTTAAAAAATCCTGCAAATAAACGAAAAAATTTAAAAATTGGCATATATTATTTAATGGATGTATCAATATTGACATTTTTGTTAGATTGCGATACATTATTTGCAGAAGAACTCGAACCGCTGTCCGTTTCGGACGTTAGGAAAAGACTCTTTTGAGTATTATCCGCAGTGGGAGAGTTCTTTTTTTTTGCTTATACATAGTTTGAACTTCTAATGTATGATTTTTGTTTGAATTAACTTCAAAAAAGGTAATTTTATTTTAATTTTTGTCAAAATAGACATCATAACTATTTTTATATTCATTTTTAATAATATTTAACATTTCTTCTTTATAATTTTCATTAAAACCCATAAAGGTTTTATTACCAATAATCGTATAAGGGACGCCTGTTACTTCATCCCCCATTCTAGTAGCTAAAACAGTTAATTTACTAGCATTTTCTTCGTTATTCCACACTTCAAAAGCATTTAAAGTAAAATAGTCTCCATACTCATTTTCTATACTGTCAAAAAAATTAAATTCACTTTCACAATGCGGACAACCATCACCCCAGAAGAAATAAACATTGATTTTATTTTCATCATAATTAACGTTTTCTAAAGTTACTTCAGTACTCGTATTACTACTTTCTTCATTAATATTTTTTTCATTAGATACATCTACTTCTTTTAAGCGGACATATGACTGAAACCAAGTATCAAAGTCATCAGCATTTTTAAAATAACTTGTATCTTCATCACTATTGGCATCTAAATAATCAGCTATTTCTCCATTATGATAAATAACTAAAGAAGGATAATATTTAACAGTATCTCCTAAAACCGTTTCCTTCATATCAGAAAAAGACATTTTATAAAAACTAATTTGGTTAGTTTTGGCATAATCGGTTAATATTTCTTCTAACCCAGACGAAGTATTACATAAAGGCTGATAAATAAACAAAGCAAAAGATTTTTTATCTTCAATTAAACTATTTAATGTATTTTCATCTAAATCAATAAATTTGCTACTACCATAATATTCATCCTCTAAATAAAAAGGCGTTTCTTCATTACAACCAGTTAGTAATAGAAGAACTATTAAAATACCTAGTATTTTTTTCATTTTTAAATTTCGTGAAGATTATCAAAATCAATATTATGGTACGTAACTTTCCAAAAATCGTAAGATACGGAATTATCATCGTTAGTTTTTTTAACCTGAACATTGTTGTTACCTTCATAATACCAGTAACCACCAACATTATATATTTTATTTTCATCCCAGCCTAAAGCTACTAACATATTTTTCATTTGTCCAGCATAACCGCCACCGCCACACATTAAGAAAATATTTTTATCTTTAGGAAAGAAATATTCTAAAATTTCTAATGATTCTTCATAATTTGCTGTATACTTATCATTTTCATAAGTATACAAAGTATCACCAGTATAACTTTCACCAACTTCTTCAGGTAAACCTGTCACATTAACAATTAAAGGATAAGGTACTACTTCAAAGCCTTTAACAAAACCTGATAGATAAGAATCGCCACCAATAGCCTCATAATTACCTGGGTCTTCAAGCATCCGCATATCACGGTAAACTGTATCTTCCCTATTTAAATAATTATCAATAGTTTCTTCATTAATGTTTTTATCAATACCAAACTGCTCACCACGAATGCCACTAGTAACCTCGGGTGCGGGTAAAGTTTCTAACTTGTCACTACCACAAGCACATAATAATAACGGTAACAAAAGTAATAATAAAATTTTTTTCATTTTTTCGCCTTCTTTCTACCCTAATTATATTTTTTTTTAATAAAAAAACAATAACGCATTAGTTGAAAAAACTCAACTTTTAGTTGAGCAATTTTTTTCAAAAGAAAGCGGTACATGATAAGACATAATTTTGCCATTTTTATCTTTTGCATCAATAGTTAAATATAAACTATTTTCCGAATATTCTTTACAAATTTTTTGATAATCATCGACGGTTAAAGTAACCGTTTGTAAATATTCTTCTAAAGTTACAGCTTTTTCATTATAGACAGATGAACTTATTTCTTTAGCCACATCATTATCTCTTTCATATAAAGTACATTGAATTTCTTCATATTTTTCATTATTTTCTTCTCCGCAGTATTCAATATCAGTAATATAAATCGAAGATTTTTGATTATTATACGCAATATTACCAGAAATATTAAAGTTGTCACAAGCACTTGATAAGGTTTTAAAACTAAAATTATTATCTTCTTTTTGCAGTAAAATGATTAAGAAAACTATTATAATAATTAAAATAGCAAACAGAGTAATTATAAGAGGCTTATGATTTTTATTTTTCTTTATTTTACCTTCAAACATTTCTTCAAGACTTACATTAAAATCTTTACTCATTTGTTTTATTAAAGCCATATCTGGCATATTTTTTCCGTTTTCCCATTTACTTACAGCTTGATAAGTTACATTATATTTTTCAGCAAGCTGTTTTTGGGTTAAGTTATTTTTCTTTCTTATTTCTTTTATAAATTTACCAAAGTTTTCCTGATTCATAAATCCACCTTCAATTTATAAATAATTATACCACACCCAAAAACTAGATAACAAGTACCTAGTTTTAGTTATAATGAATTTCACATAAATTTAATTTTTTAAACTTAATTTGTAATTACAAATGGGGCTGTTTCTGTCCCTGTTCCTGATAAAGTAATGTCTGATGAAAGATAGAGAGCATTTTTGTATGATGCCATAACCCCAATTAAATCACCAGATTAAACAGTTAATTATAGCTACCAATATAATTATTGGGTGATAATAAAGTAAAACAGGGATTTTGATTATCCATCTAATTCTTTGATGGACAAAGTCTTTCATTACCATTATTACTATATTTTCCCCAATTTCCACATTGTTCTGTATTGATATCCGCCCGCAAATATTCTAATACAGTTAAATTTATTGTCATTACGAAATAGGAATGAATTTAATTACTACCCTAACCTTATATACTATTTGTAACAATTACAATATATCAATGGATGATTTCTTAAGAAATAACTAGATATCTAGCTATAAACTTTAATTTTACCTCTATCTAATTTAATTTTTTTAAAACAGTTTATAATATTTTTTTCACTAATTTTAGCTTCTGGAAAAGCTTCTAAATAATCATCACTTTCTATTATATTATGAACATTTTCATTGATTGCATCAATTATTTCATCATCTAAAATAATAAAAATAGCACGCAGTAAACATTGTCTTAACAAAGCTTTCTCACATATATTTTCATTTTTATAATCATTATCATTTATACTAAATAAATATTCTATTTGTTCAATTGCGATATCACTGAAAATTTGGTTTTTTAGATAATCATATACTTCATAATCAATGTCACTTATATTTGCACACAACTCTGAACTTAAATCTGGCGTTTTTGAAGCCCTAAAACCATTAGCTATGAACTCTTTTTCAATATCACGATTAATAAATATTATATCGTATTTTGTTTTAATTAAATTATCTAAATAATCTTCATAATCAGAATTATTAATAAATTCCTCTAACATAGCTAAATAAACAACCGAAATATCTCTAGTAAAAGCCATATCCAAATCAATAGTAGCAAGTATTTTTTTCGTTATTAATTCTTCAGCTTCATTTAAATTCAATAGTCTTATTAATTGCTTATACTTATTAGGAATTAAACTATTAGCAAACTTTTCACTAGCAACTACTTCTTTTAATAATGATTTCATTATTCTACTTGGCACTTTGCTATTACTATATCCTTCAATTATTGAGTCAATATTTATAACTTCATCTTCTGAATCCAAATAATCAACTAGCAAAAAAACTTTATCATAATCTATAAGTAATTCATTATATAATCTATTTTCAGTATCTAAAGCAATAGTTAAATAATCTAATAAAGTTTGATATTCTTTAGTATCTCGCTGACCTTTTAATTCTAAATTTATCATTTTCTGATATAAAGAATTTATAGACTCGGTAACTTTAATCAAATTTTCCATTTTTTTTAATTCATCCACTGTTAGTTCTTTTTTATCCATAATGCACCTCTTTTTAAGGCTTATTATATCATATCTAAAATTTTTTTTAACTTTTTTCAATTAATTTATTTTCTTCATATTGATAATTTAGAGAATTTTTCTTTGAAATAGCAGACTTTTTTGTTTCTTGTTCATAAGATTTTCTAGCATCACTTGCTACTTTACCACCCCTAGCCGCTACTTTCATATTTGCATTTAATCCTTGGGGACGTTCTTCTCTAGCAATATCACGAGCAGCGATTTCGCCAATATTAGTTAAAGCAATTTCAGTATCAGTCATATTATCCCGAAGGGATTCTTTTCTAATACCTTTATAGGACTTATATTCTGATGCTTTCATTCCAGACCAACCTTTATATATTTCATTAGTTAACATTGCATATTCTACCGGCTTTGGGTACCACCATCTTTCCATATATCAGTTAGTTTAAATCTATCAACAATACTAGCTAATCTTTTTTTAATCCATTCATCAGAATATCCTTTGTGTCGATAATAGTTTACAGCTCGGTTTATTGCTTTTTCAGGGTCAAATACTTCATCAATTCTTTCACTACCTAAACCAGCAAGCCAAACTTTAAAAGGTTCTGCTTTAGGACTAGGTACTGATTCTATAAGCCTTAAAATTCCTTTAGTATCTAAAGTATCAGTTTTACGATATTTTCCATCTCTAGCCTTCATTTTCAACTGCACGATATTTTCGTGCAGTTGACTTCCTTCCTCTTTTAGTTTTCTTTTTAAATCATTCCAATATTTTCTTGCTCTATCGCTTTCCGTTAAAGCACCAATAACATCAACTACACTGAAGTAATATTCTTCTTCTTCACTATTCCAAATACTTCTAATTTCATTACCATCAAAAAGATTTGAAATTGTTTCTAATTTATTATTCATTATATCACCTTTCCATTTCTAATTTATCCGGAAAGTCTCTCATAATAACCCATTACTTATTATAACAAATAATTTTTTTCGTTACTACCGAACATTATTAATTTTATAATATTAAACTTACTTAATTAAAATTTCACAATCGATATCATCATTAAGTAAGCTAGAAAACTTAATTCCATCTTCTTTAGTTCCGGTAATAGTTCCATAATGAATTGGAACTGCTATTTTAGGTTTGATTTCATTAACTAAAGTAGCCGCTTCTCTATAATCCATCGTATAAATGCCACCAACTGGCACAAAAGCGACATCACATTTTACCCTTCTATTTTCTTCAGTAATATCAGTGTCTCCAGCAATATAATAAGTAGTCCCTTCAATATTTACTAAATAGCCGGTCCAATTATTTTCTTTAGGATGAAAAGTTTTATTGGTATTATAAGCCGGAATTGTTTGAAAACTTATATCTTTTACATTATAACTTTCATTTGGTTTTACGCATATAATATTTTCCCTTTTAATACCACTTTCTAAAAGTAACGTAAATAAATCTTCAGGAACTACCATAATAGTATCTTCTTTAATTACTTTATCAATATCTTCTTTAGAATAATGGTCGTAATGATTATGCGTAATAAAGATGATATCCGCATCATTATAATTTTTATTCATTTTAAAAGGGTCAAAATAAATAATTAAATTTTTATTAAATCTAATACTACTATGACAAAGAACATCTATTCCTTTTAACATATAATCATTCCTTCCTACATTAATAAATAGTTATGATTTTCATAATCTAGTAATTTAATTAAATCAGTAAATTCTATAGCTATTGTTTTTGTATTAATATTAGAATGAACTAATATTTTTTTATCTTTTAAATCTTTATCAATAATAACAAATACAATATTCTTTTTATCATTAATAATCCCTAAAGGACTTACACTTCCAGCAGTTAAACCAAGTATGTTTTGTAGCTCTATAGGACTAGCAAAAGACAAATGTCCGGAATTAACTAAAGCAGAAACTTCTTTAATATTAGCTCTTTTATCTTCAGGTAATAAAACTAAAAAATATTTTCCTTTATTATTTTTTAAAAATAAATTTTTTATCCCAAAGCCATTAATTTTTTCTTTTATTTTTTTAGCCTCTAAAACGGTAAAAACGGGCTCGTGATTTATTTCTATATAATCAATATTTAATTTATTTAATGTTTCATATAAATCCATTTAATCACAACCTTATATATTAGCTAGTATAAGTATTCCAATAAGTAATGTTAGCAAACTAGCAAATACTAAACAAACTATATTAATAACTTTAACCGGATTTTTAAAAACTTTAGTAATTACAAAAGCTATTAGAAGACCAATAATTCCACCTAATGAATTAGCTAATAAATCGGTAATATCACTCGCCCCAATAGCACAAATATACTGAATAACCTCAAAAATAAGGCTTGTTAAAACAATGGGTATAAGTTTAATTATAAATGTT
Source organism: uncultured Bacilli bacterium (assembly GCA_944358735.1). Classification (GTDB taxonomy): domain Bacteria; phylum Bacillota_I; class Bacilli_A; order RF39; family UBA660; genus Coprosoma. Next base: position 14,546 of record CALVRT010000027.1, read on the forward strand.
TTTTTATCCCATAAAATATAAACAAAAATACCAAAAGGAATAAAAGCCAACATATTTTGAATAATTTCGGTATAACTAATAGTTCCATTAACAATTAAAGATTGTCCGAAAGGTATTAAATTTATATTTCTAATATGTGGTAGTTCATTTATAGAAAAAGAAAGCTTAAATAAAATTATCCAAGTTAAAATAAGTAAATAAAATATAAGTAATCCTAAAGTAATTTTCTTACTATTCACAATATCACCCTATTCATTTAATTTTAACTCTTTCATTAATTCTTCTTCACTTCGTGCTCCTACTACCGCACTTTTTACTTCACCATTTTCAAAAAGTAGCATAATTGGCGTCGCACTTATATTAAAAGATTCAATTAATCTTGTACTTTCTTTATCGTAAACATTTACTTTACCCACACTAATATCTTTATTGTTTTCAGCTATACTATTGATAACTGAAAACATTTGAATACAAGGAAAACAAAAATTAGAGTAAAATTCGACTAAAACTGGCTCATCAGCTTTTAAAACTTTTTCTTCAAAGTTACTGTCATTAAGTTCGATTACCCCTGCTTTACTACTACGATAAGCATTATTACCAAAATAATAAATAATTGTTATTGCAAATAAAATAATGATAAAAGATAAAATTGCAATTAATATTTTTAACTGTTTTCTTGTCATTTTTTAACTCCTAACTAAATATATTGATAACTGAATTTATAATATTCCAAAGGCCCATCAAAATTAAAATAAGACCAGCTATTTTATTGATAATATTATAATGTTTTTTTATTACCTCAAAAGCTTCAGTTACTTTTCCTGTAAATATAGCGGTTATAATAAAAGGAATTCCAAGACCAAGTGAATATAAAAAGAGTAAAATTGTTCCTATGAGTACGCTACCAGAGGTAGTCGCCAAAATTAAAGCTGAAGATAAGAAAGCGCCAACACAAGGTGTCCAAGTTAAGGAAAAAAGGATTCCAAATAATAAGGATTTAATAAAAGTTAAATTATTATTATTTTGTTTTATTCCTTTGGTCTTATTTAAAAATTTAACAAAAAGTACTCCCATATAATTAAGACCAAGAATAATTAAAAAAAGACCAAAAACGATATTGATATAAGCAATATATTCATGAACAATTTTTCCAAAGGTACTAGCAAAAACACCTAATAATACAAAAATTATTGTAAAACCGAGAACAAAACCTAAAGCATTAATAAAAGTTTTTTTTGTGTTATTACCTACAGCAAAATAAGAAATATAAACAGGAATAATTGGCAAAACACAAGGGGAAATAAACGACGCTAACCCTTCGGTAAATGTAATTAAATATTCCATAATGCACCTACTTTTTATTATTTATAATCTTTCTATAGAATTATATCATATTTCATATTCTTTTTTAAATAGTTTCTTTAAAATAAAGTTATAACAGAAAATAAAAAGATTAAGCATTACTAATACTTAATCGTTATTTTTTTCTAATTTTACTATCGCCAAAGAAATCAAATTCTTCTCTATATTTTACATCACCTTTATTATCTCGTATTATATTGTCCCCAAAAAAGCCAACTTCTTTGCGATACTTTTTATTACCACTTTTATCACGGTAGTTAACCCCACCAAATAAATAATCAGTTTCGCCTCGCATTATTTCATTACCTTTATTGTCTCTAACAATTTCATCGCCAAATAAAGTTCTCTCGCCTCTAGCAACTACATTACCATGAGAATCTCTATAAACTTTATCACCAAAAATATCGCGTTCTACTCTAATATTGTCATCTTTAGGTTTATAACTACTGTATGAACTATAGCTACTATAATTACTAGGTCTATAATTAGAAGAATAACTAGATGAATAATTATAATTTCCAGTATAACTATCATCTTTTGGATAAGCTAAGTACATATTAATAATAATTGGTGGAAGACTTACAATAAGCGTTACAATAATTCTGCCAAATAGTCCATATTCGGTAATACTACCAGAAATAATAAACATAGTTATTGCATAAGCTACTGCAAAAGCAGCTTTTGAATAATAACAGTCATCAGTATCTATTTTTATTCTTGTAAACGTCGATATTAATTTTGTAATTATTCTAACAAATAAATTAACTGCCATACAATATAAAATAAGCACGCCTATTGTCCAAAGAACTGAATCTAAATTTAATGACATTATAAAATAATAAGCATATACTCCTAGAGCAATACAACATAAAGAAATAATATAAAATACAATCCTCATAATACACCTCTCATTTAAAGTATATCATTTTAAAAAAATAAATACTAGATAAAACACCTAATATTTAAAATTTTAATGTTAACCTTTATAAACTATACTTTTAAATACTTGTCATTTGACTGACCTAATACATAATCAATTGAATAATTACTAATTTTACAAAGATTAATTAAAATATCACTTTGAATAAGTACTTCTCCTCTTTCGTAGCTAGCTAAAGAAGAAAAAGCCGTATTTAATTTTTCACCAAGTTCTCTTAAAGTAAGGCCTAATTCTAATCTTATTTCTTTAAGGTGCTTACCAATTTCTTTTAAATCTATATCACTTTCATAATTAATTTCTTTTTTTAAGTCAGTTAAATGAAATATATAATCAATATTTATTTTATAAAAATGCGATATTTGAATAATTCTCTTTGTGGGAATTGGTATTTTATCGTGTTCCCACTGCGAATAAGTTGATTTTGATACTTTTAAAATATTGGCTAAATCTTTTGATTTTAAATCTTTTAATTCCCTTAATTCTTCAAGTCTTGTTCCATTCATTAATACCACCTTTACAAATAATTTTCGCATTTAAAGATAGTATTTTGAATTTTGTTTACTAATAACGCACAAATGTGTTATAATTTTATTATATAGGAGGTGGCTTTATGAGAAGACATAGAAGAAGAAATAAAAAACAACGAAAGATTGTTATAATTAGTGTATGCAGTGTTTTACTTTTTATGACTATTGGTTATGCAGCAATGCAAACTAATTTAGAAATTAAAGCTAAGGGTAATGTTATTAAAAAATCCACAGGTGGTGAAGCATTACTAGAGATGGTTGATGTGGTTACATCAGGTGATGGTTTGTATGCCGATACCTATGAAGAAGGAAGATATATATATAAAGGAGCAAATCCAAATAATTATATAACCTTTAGCGGAGAGACATGGCGAATAATATCAGTAGAATCAGATAATACAATAAAAATAATGCGAAATGAAAGTATTGGGGATATCACTTGGGATACAAATGGCAATAATAATTGGACAAGACCAGCAACATTAAATACCTATTTAAAAGATACCTATTTACCGACATTATCAAATTCAGATAAAGTAGTATCACATAATTATAGTATCGGAGCAGTAACTTGGGATAATAATGATTTATCAGCTCAAATAAATGATGAAAACGGTACTACTTGGAACAGTAAAGTAGGATTAATAACCGCAAGTGAGTATTTAAGAGCCAATACTAATACTGCCCAATGTGAAACATTTAGTTTAAATAATGATAATTATAGTACTTGTCACAGTACCAATTGGATGTATGGTGCAGTGCCTTCCGGAGGTTATATGTGGACAATTTCTCCGAACGCCAGTAACTCGTACAACGTGTTCTCTGTCGGCAGCTACCGCGGCTTCCTCGACGACATCTACGCTGACAACAGTGACGGCGTCGTCCCGGTTCTCTATCTGTCATCTGATATCACTTTGCAAGGCGAAGGGACAAGTCAGACACCTTATACTTTAGGATAATGAAGAATTAAAGCTAGAGTATTTTAGCAAACTCTGCGAAG
>CALVRT010000028.1 GCA_944358735.1 uncultured Bacilli bacterium
GTGATAAAAATAGAAAAAATATTTCTAAACAAAATGGAAAAAATAATTTAAGTGGAACAACATCTTTACCAAATAATGCTATTCAAAATGTTAGACAATTATCAAAAGTAGATAAACATAATTATAGGAAATATGATAATGACCAAGACTTAATAGAAATAGTTAGAGGTACTTCTTCTCCACTTGATGATGTAAAAGAATTATATTTAAAAGAATTTGAAGAAGCAAGACTAGAATACAATTTAAAACAATCTAGACCTAGTCGTATGATAGATAATTATTTTGATAATGTATCTAATAATGAAAAGAAAGATCTTGCTTGTGAAATTATTCTAGAACTAGGAGATAAAAAATATTGGGATACTAAAGATGAGAATTTTAAAAAGAGAATGTCAGAAGTATATAAAAAACAAGTTGATGATTTGGAAATGCTTGTTCCAAATTTTAAAGTAGCTAGTGCTATAATTCATTATGATGAAACAAGCCCACACCTACATATTGTTGGTGTTCCAATTAAATATAAAAATAAAAACGGAATGGAAAAACAAGTTGGTAAATCTGATGTATTTACTAAAGAATCATTAATTAGATTACAAGATAAAATGAGAACATTATGTATCGAAGAATTTAATAAAGTATATAATTTAGATTCAACTCTAAAGCAAAAACAAAAAGGTAGAAATAGGGATATTCATGTATCTGATATGGATAACTATATTGAGATGAAAAAACAAATTGAAAAGAATACTGAAAACTTAAAACAGGCAAATAAAAAATCTTCAGATTTAAAACAAAACTCTAAAGATATAAAAGATAAAATTGATAAATTAAAAACATCTAAATTAAATAAAGATAATTATATTTTATCAAAAGAAAATAAAGATTCTTTTATCGACTTTATCGAACAAGTAGATAATACTAATAAAGAATATGATAAGATACAAACTTTATCTAATACACTAGTTAATGCACATGAAAAAATAAAAGATAAGAATAATAAGATTAAAACTCTTACTGAAAATAATGAAGCACTTAATTTAAGAGTTAAAACTTTAAATGATATGATTAAAGAAAAAGATAATGAAATATCATTTTTAAAATCTAAAATTCACGATCTGAAAAACACACTAGATTATTGGAAAGATAAATTTAGCAAATTAATATCTTTCTTACATGATAAACTTCATAGTTGGTATGATAAAGATGATAAATATATTGATGTTGTTAATGATATGTATGAAGATAAAGTTTTAAATGATGAAAATATTGAAGAATTAGATTTAAGCAAAGAAAAAGATGATGATTTAGAATTATAAAATTAATAAAAAATGTAAGTTTTTGTAAAAGAATAGAATATGTATGTTATAATAGTATAAATAAACACGAGAGAGTTTTGGGTAGGTTCTAAAAGGAGTTGAAGTAAAAATGAAAAAAGAAGAAATAATTTTAAAACCATGTTTAAATAATATATGTGGGAAAAGTTATAATTTATTAAATATTAAATTATTAAATGGCTGTAATGGTAAATGTACATTTTGCATAGCTGCTGGAACCCCATATAAAAAATCAGCTGATGCAAAAAAATTCATTGATACTGCTAATTCAATGAAAAAATTTTCAAAAGTAGATGTTTTAGGTGGAGAACCAACATTATATCCAGATTTAGTTGAAGTATTAAAAGGAATTAGACCATATAAAAAAGAAATTAATATTATAAGTAATGGGTCTAATTTAGAAGCAATTAAAGAGAGTTTACCATATCTAGATACAGTAACATTAAGTATTCATTCTTTTGACTATAATAAAAATTCAACTGGAGTAGTTATCAATGAAAAAGCATTGAAAAATATAAATAAAAAAAAAGGTAGTGTTGAAACTATAGCAGCTGTAGTCGTAACAAAAGAAACGGTATCTAATTTAAAAGAAATAAAAGAATATGCAAAAAAAGCTAAAAAACTTGGCTTTTCTGCAATTAAATTAATGGAATTAGTTACATCAAATGAAAATATTGATTTTGTTGACTTACAAGATTTGTTAGTAAAATTTAAAATTCATCAAAAAAATGCTACATTAAAAGGTTGTTTCTTTGAATTACCAGAATTATCAAAATTTTTAAAAATTAAAACTTATATAAAATTATGTTGTCCATACAATAATATTTTTAAAGCACGAAATTTTGGAATACCAAAAATTGAATACCAACATGATTATATGAATGTTATTCAACCAGATTGTTCAGTAACTGATAGTTGGGTATATGATTCATTTGATAATAAAGTTTTGAATGGAGATGATTTGAATGTCAATTACCTTAAGAAGTAAAGAAAATTATTGTATGGGAAGAATGGGACCAAGATTATGTATTCAAACAACTACTGCATGTAATGGTAAATGTTTCTTCTGTGTAGGTAGATATAACATACCTTGTAAAGTAAATGTTGATGAAATTATTAAAAGTGCTATTTCGTTGGATGAGTATCCAGATGTACTTTTATTAGGTGGTGAATCTACACTTTTTCCTAATGATTTGATAAAAATAATTAATAGTATTGCGCCTTATAAACGAAAAATTACTGTTAATACTAATGGATATAATTTAGAATGTTTAACACCAGTTATAAAAAAATTAGACAAATTAATTGTTTCTGTTATGGGTAACGAAGAAGTTAATGATAATATTGTTGGAGTCAAACCACAACTATATAAAATAAAAGAGTTTCACAAAGAAAATCCTAAACTAAAATTAAGAGTTAATTGTGTTGTAAATAAAAAAGGTATTGATTCATTTGAAAAGCTAGAAAAATTTGTTTTAGAAATGAAAGAAATAGGATTTACTTCAATAAAATTTTCAGAAATGTCAACAGATGATCCTAATGATCCAAATTTTATTGATTTGCAAAAAATGTTATTACCATATTGTGATGACATTCATCAAAAAGATACTCTACAATATGGATGCTACTTAGAACCAAAATCGTTAGAGAAAAAGTTTGGTATAAAAGTAATTTTAAATCTTACATGTAACTTAAAAACACCAATTAAACAACCACAATATCAGTCACTAACTTATGAACCTATGTGTTTTGATAGCATTTATATTTCACCAGATGGTAGTATTCATAAAAGATTTGTATCAGAGCTTGATTTGGCTAATGAACGTGGAGCATGTTAAGTTTTATAATTTTCTTTGTATGCTTCTATATAATTTTTTATCAAAATTAATAAAAGTCATGGTATAATGGTTATAGAATTAAATTGTTTATTTATTTGTTGTGATGGTTTCGAACTATCTTAACTATCGCACCATAAGGTTTATAACTCCCGTAAGTACGGGATTTTTTAATGTTTGGAGTGATAAAATGTATAATGATATATTAAATAAATTATCTAAATCTAAATTTAGAAATAGTTTTCATTTAAGTAGTAAAGATATAAAGTATATTAATGATAAAGGATTAGATGTAATAAGGTATCATGCTGAAGATTTCATTAAAACAAGGCTGGCTCCAGCATATATACCTAATGATGGCAAACAAACACCAATGAAAAATCATCCAGTGTTTATTGCTCAGCATGCAACAGCAACTTGTTGTAGAACTTGCCTTTATAAGTGGCAAGTTTATTGCTCAGCATGCAACAGCAACTTGTTGTAGAACTTG
>CALVRT010000029.1 GCA_944358735.1 uncultured Bacilli bacterium
ATTATGATACTGCTAAGGTTTTATCACGTTTAGTAGATATCTTAATGGCTCGTGTTCAAAAACACGAATCTATTGTAAACTTAGGCAAATATGCTGATATTCCTGTAATCAATGGTATGAGTGATTATAACCATCCAACACAAGAAATGGGGGATTTAACTACAATGTTAGAACATCTTCCAGAAGGAAAAAAATTTGAAGATTGCAAAGTAGTGTTTGTTGGTGATGCTACACAAGTTTGTGCTTCATTAATGATGATAGTTACAAAATTAGGAGGTAATTTCGTTCATTTTGGTCCTAAAGGATATCAACTAAATGAACATTTTCAAAAAATTGCTGCTGAAAACTGTAAAGTAAGTGGTGGAACATTCTTAGTTACAGACGATGAAGAAGCAATTGTAGGGGCAGATTTTATTTATACTGATGTTTGGTATGGATTATATGAATCTGAATTACCAGAAGAAGAAAGAAAAGCAATTTTTTATCCAAAATATCAAGTTGATATGGATATGTTAAATAAGGCTTCTAAGCATTGTAAATTTATGCATTGTTTACCTGCTACAAGAGGAGAAGAAGTAACTGATGAAGTTATGGATTCAAATCGTTCTATTGCTTTTGATGAAGCTGAAAATAGATTAACTTCTATTCGTGCATTACTTGTATATTTTATGGGTAAAAAAGACGAAACAATTGAAATTTGTAAAAAAAATTTAGGTATGTAAGGAGTTAATTATGAAAAAGAAAAAATTTAGATTAGTTGACGCTATTTTAGCGACAGTTTGTATTACTCTAGTAGCTGAAAGCGTAGCTCCGACAGCTGCAATTGGTAATACACAATATTTTTGGTGGATTTTATTAATCGTAGCATTTTGTTTACCTTATGGTTTAATTACTGCTGAATTAGGTAGTACATTCAATAGCGAAGGTGGAATGTATGATTGGGTAAAAAAAGCATTTGGCAAGAAATGGGCTGCTCGTGTTGCGTGGAATTATTGGATTAATTTTCCATTATGGATTGCATCATTAGCAGTTGCAGTAACGGATGTAGTTGCTGGTATATTTGAAATTGAATTATCAGTTGTATGGCTATTAGTATTACAATTAGGTTATACATGGTTAGTTTCATTTTTAGGAACTAAAAGAATTGGTGAAAGTAAGTGGATTGTTAATATAGGAACATTCTTTAAAATATTATTCATGCTTTCATTAGGTTTATTAGGTATTTACGTATTTATTAAAACTGGTGAGAGTGCTAATCCAATTGAAAGTGTTTCAGATTTGTTACCAACAATGGATTTATTAAGTTTATCATTTATTTCAGTAATTATATTTAATTTCTTAGGATTTGAAGTTGTTGCTACATATACTGATGATATGGAAAATCCAAAAAAAGAAATTCCAAAAGCTTTAATTATTGGTGGAGCTTTGATGGCATTATTTTATATTTTACCAGCAACAGGTATTAATATAGCTATGACTACTGAAGATGCTGAAGTAGCAGGAATTACTGATTCATTTGCAATTTTATTAACAAGTTTAGGAATGAATGCTGATTTAATCAGAATAATTGTAATTGCTGTTGGTTTAATGTTTATTTATACTATGGTGGCTAATATTGTTTCTTGGTCATTTGGTGTTAATAGTGTTGCCAAATATTCTGCTGAAGATGGAGGTTTACCAAAAATATTTGCTAAAGAAAACAAAGAAAAAGTACCTTATATGGCTTCTATTTTAAATGGTGTTGTTGCTACTTTAATAGTTGTTTTAGGTATCATTTTAGGATATGTTAGTGAAGAAGCTTCTAACTTATTCTGGACATTCTTTAGTTTCAGTTTAGTTACTTTATTAATTAGTTATATTCCATTATTCCCAGCATTCTTAAAATTAAGAAAAACTGATAGTACTGAAAGAAATTATAAGGTACCTGGTAATAAATTAATTTTAAATTTAGTTACTTGGATTCCACTTATATTTTTAGTATCTTCAGTAATATTCACTTTATTTGGTGATTTTACTAAAGAATATATTGATGCAAATTTACCATTAATTATTGGTGTTGTTGTATCATTTATAATTCAAGAAATTTTAGCATTTAGAGTAAAGAAAGAGGGTTAATTTTGAAAAAATTAAATACTATTCCAAAGAATGACGGTTTTAGAATGCCCGGTGAATTTGAAAAGCATTCTGGAACTTATATGATTTGGCCTGAAAGACCAGACAATTGGAGATTAGGTGGAAAACCAGCTCAACATGTTTTTGCTCATGTTGCTAATGTAATTGGTAAATATGAACCAATTACAATGTGTGTATCACGTGGACAATATGATAATGCTAGAAACATGTTAGCAGATTATGTAAAAGTTGTTGAAATGAGTAATGATGACTCATGGATGCGTGATTGTGGGGCAACTTTTGTAATCGATGATAAAGGAAATAAAAGAGCTATTGACTGGAAATTCAATGCTTGGGGCGGATTAGTTGATGGATTATATTTTCCTTGGGATCAAGATGATAAAGTTGCAATGAAAATGAGTGAATTAGAACAAGTTGATAGATATCGTTTAGATGATTTTATTTTAGAGGGTGGTTCTATTCATGTTGATGGTGAAGGAACTGTTATTACTACTGAAGAATGTTTATTATCTGAAGGTAGAAATAGTAATCTTTCTAAAGAAGAAATTGAAAAAGTGTTATGTGATTATTTAAATTGTTCTAAAGTTTTATGGATACCAAATGGTATTTATAACGATGAAACTAATGGACATGTTGATAATATTTGTAATTTTGTCAAACCAAGTGTAGTTGTACTTGCTTGGACAGACGATGAAACAGATCCACAATACGCTATTAGTAAGGCGGCTTATGACTATTTAAGTAATGAAACTGATGCTAAAGGAAGAAAATTAGAAATACATAAAATGTATACACCTAAACCAGTTTTAATTACTAAAGGTGAAAGTGTTGGAGTTGATGCAATTGATGGTACTTTACCTAGAAAAGAAGGAGATAGATTAGCAGCTTCTTATGTAAATTACTACACAGGTAATGGATT
>CALVRT010000030.1 GCA_944358735.1 uncultured Bacilli bacterium
TTTCCTTTCCATAACATTAAGTAAACTGTCCCAAGGTTTACTAATGTGGGATAAATAAATGTACCGTTTATAATGATACTAAAAATTCTTATAAAAGTCAATAAATTATATGATTTTTCTTGTAAAAAATGTACAAAACACCTATATTTACATTGTCAATTCAAAAGGAGAACTTTCTGAACCATCTCCTGAAGTTATTTGAACTTCTGGAGATAATGTTACTACTGGACGAATACCTCGTTTTGCATAAGCATAAGCATTGTTTGAAGAAACTTGCCCTTTTTCACTTATATAAAGAACAAAATATGAAGTAAAATAATCCCCACTTGGGGAAATTGTCCAATATTCATAATTTATATGCATCCAATTATTGACCGCGCATTTATCAAAAGCACTACTCATACTTGTGCAACTACTATTCGTACTTGCCCTTACATACTCGGTAGCATCAATTAATGCAATTTCCCCTTTCCATATTACTTGCTTGGCATTATTTAAATCTATACTTAAAGTCCCACTATTTTGACTAGATAAACTACCAACTTTATATTTATTATCGATTATCATTACTTTTGCACTTGTGTTTAATAAATCATTATAATAAGTCTCATTTAAATATATATTTATTGATGCGTCTTTATCAGGTAATTTACGTGATAATAAAGCGGTTAGCAAATTATCATTATTATCATATAAGTTATTTAAGCGTCCATAAATACTACATCCAAAACTACTAGAATCACAATAGCCTTCTTTTCCTTGATATCTACCACTTGCAGTATCAAATGCTCTATTTTCTAATATCTCATTTCGTATTATCTTAATCGTATTATCACTTGTATTAACACTAATTATTCTCCATAGCTCATCATTAAAAATAACATAGTTATTAGGACTCGTTCCTCTATAAGTATATACATTTTCTTCATACACATCTTTATAAAGTCCATCACCACTATTTACAATACCTGCCATATCCACTAAATCACTACCAGCAGTAGCTTTTTTAACGACATTCCCTTTAGCTTTAATTTCTAAATTGGTTTGCATTGCTGCATAACCGACTGTCATAATTAACAATAAACTGCACATACTAATTATAATTATTTTTCTTTGTTTATTCCTTCTTCTACTTCTATGTCTTCTCATAATATCCTAACTTCCTTTTAATATATTTCAACTCATAGAAGGACAAAAGTCAATGTTTAAGTTTTCCCTATGTACAATGATAATAGGTGATTTTATGTACTTTAAACGAATTGGTGATTTAAGAATTGATAATGATTTAACCCAAAATAAAATGGCTGACATCTTAAATGTTTCTAGGAATACATATAGTAAATGGGAACTTGGTTATAACAATATTCCTTTAAAAATGCTAGATAAATTTGCTAGTTATTTTAATGTAAGCATTGACTACATTACAGGTCTTACCGATAAAAAAGACATTGGTACTTATACATCTTATAATAAAGAAATATTAAGGCAAAGACTTATAAAAATACGTAAAGAAAAAACTGTATCACAACAAGAACTTTGTTTAACCTTAAATTTTAAACAAACAACTTATTCAGGTTATGAAAATGGACATGCTACCATACCATTTGATAAATTATATTTATTTGCTAAAAACTTTAATGTTTCTATTGATTATTTAATGGGAAGAAGCAACAAAAAAACTATATAAACAATATATAGCCTTTTTTAATATAAAACATCTTTTAAATACAAGCCTTCAGGATTAGCTGTTTTTCCAGCTTTTGTTCTATCTTCAGCTTTAATTATATCGATAATTTCTTCACTTTTTCGTTTACCTTCACCAATTTCTATTAAAGTGCCAACCATATTTCTAACCATATATCTCATAAAACCAGTTCCTAAAAAACTTAAAGTAATTTTATTAAGACTTTTCATATTCCTAATTAAATTTGTTTGGACAATGGTTCTTGTATAATCTTCTTTATCTTCATCACCTTTAGTAAAAGATTTAAAATTATGTGTGCCTTCCAAATATTTAAGTGCCCGTTCAATTTCAGCTACATCTAATTTTTTATTATATTGATAAACATAATCTTTTTCTATTGGATTATATTCCCCCATATTAATCATATAAATGTATTCTTTAGCTTTAGCATTATGTCTAGCATGAAAGTCATCAGGAACAATTTCAATATGTTTAACATAAATATCTTTAGGTATTAAACTATTAAGGCCATCTTTTAATTTTTCAGGTGTAATATGTTTCATATCTAAATCAAAATGAGCTTTTTGATTTAAAGCATGAACCCCAGCATCAGTTCTTCCAGAAGCATGAATACTTACAGCTTCGCCACCATTAATCGTTGTTAAAGCTTTTTCTATTTCATTTTGAACAGTCTTACCTTTGGGCTGTTTCTGATAACCTTTATATTTTGAACCATCATAGGCAAAAGTCATAAAATATCTCATATTTATTCTCCTTTACTAGCATAACGATAAACATCTTTCATTAAATCGTTAACATCATCGCGATAGCCAAGATTAATATTTTTCTTACTTTTAACTAATTTTGAAAAATAAATAATTGTTGGCATTTTTATATTATATTTTTTTAATAATTTTTCATTAGTAAATATATCATATTTATATCCTTCAGCTACTGTTTTATCATCTATTACTATAATAATATAGTCAGCTACTTGATGTAAGAAATCAGTATCAGAAGATGTAATAACTACGGACTTATTATAGCGCATTTTCATTAATTTGATAAGCTTTACTAAATTCTTTTTACTAGAAGCATCAAGATATTTAGTTGGATTAATTAAATGAACTTCTTTATTAAGTAAAGCTTTTGCTGTTCTTAATTTAGTTTGCTCACTACTACTTAATTCAAAAAAGTTTTTATTTAATACACTAACATTTAACCCAGCTAAAATTAAAGCTTCTTCTATCTTCTTTAAACTCCGGCCAGTTTCCAAAAAAGAAAGTTTTACATTCAAACAAATTTCATCAGTATACTTTTTATTATCGATTATCCCAATTATCCTATTTACCATAAATCATCGATAAGTTTCTGCATACTTGTATACGGTTTATCTATTAAATCATAAAACATTAATTTTTCAGATAAATCGATAATAAATGGCATACTAAATTGTTTTTCTAAATTTTCTAAATTGTTTAAAAGTCTTTGACGGCCACCACGGAAAAAAACTTTTCCCGCGGTTAAAAAAATTGTATACGTTCCTAGTAACAATTCATCAGGATTAGTCGTCAAATTGATAATAGTTAAGCCTTTTTTATTTAGACTTTTAATATAGCGAGAGCTAAAATACGCAAGTGTCCCATCAAAAATAAGAATTTCCGGTTTTCTAATAAGTGCGGTGGCTAAAGCAACTAAATACTCCTCTTTTTCACTTAATTTATTAATAGGGGTATTTAAAATATCCACCATATTAAGCTTACTTGCTACTGTTAAAACTTCTTTTTCACTATTTTGAGGGAAACTTAATTCCTCAAAAACTGTTTTACCAATAAAAGCTAACCGGGGATTTTGCCAAACAACACCTATCTTTGAGCGATTTTTTCGGTCTAGGGGATGATTATTAAAATAAATACTTTGAGTATTTTCTAATCCCATAATTAATTTTACAAGAGTTGTTTTCCCGCAATTATTATTACCAAAAATGGTTGTAAATGAGCCCTTTCTAATATATAAATTTAAATCATTAAATACTTCTTTATCATTATATTTAAACGTTAAATTTTTTATATCAAGTAAACCCATAAAACCACCCACTATCATTATAGCACATCCCCTTGTTTTTTTAAAGAGGACTGAAAAAATCATAAGTAAAACCTATGACTATTTCTTTTTCATTTGAATTTTGTAAGTTAATTTAAGTAATAATTTTCGAGGAATAAACCTAGAAAAACAAGCCACTAGCTTCATTTTAAAACCAGGAACGATAATTAATTTTTCATTAAACATTTTTTTAATCGCATATTTAGCTACATCCATAGAATTTAACCCTTTTACAGCAAAATTAACTTTAGCGACTCTATTAAATTCTGTGTCAACTGGTCCAGGACATAAAACACTTATAGATACATTACTTTCTTCTTTTTTTACTTCTTCATATATGGCTAAACTTAAATTTAAAACATAAGCTTTAGTTGCATAATAAGTTGCCATCAATGGGCCTGGCATAAACCCAGCAAGTGATGCGACATTTAAAATATAGCCTTGGTCTTTCTTTTTAAAATCTTTTAAAAATAATTTAGTTAATGTTTGGACTGCTTTAATATTTAAATCGATCATATCAAGTTCTTTATCAATTTTAATATCAGTAAAACTATCACAAAGTCCAAAACCGGCATTATTTATTAAAATATCAATATCTTCCTTTTTTACTTTGTTATATAATTTCATACAGTTATATGTACTAGAAATATCCATTTCAATTACTTCAACATTAGTGTTTAATTCTTTAGCTAATTTTTCTAATTTTCCTTTTCTTCTAGCTACTAATATTAAATCAATACCTTCGGCACTTAAAACTCTAGCCATATCTGCGCCTATTCCACTACTTGCGCCCGTAATTAATGCTTTCATACTATCTACCTCTAAACTCATTATAACTTAAAAAAACGTTTATTGTAAAGAAAAAACTCCTATTTTATATGAGTTTTATCCATTTCACTAGCTTTAGTATTTACAAATTCTTTTATATTTCTTAAATATTCAAAAATATATACAACTTTATCTTCGGGTAAACATTCCAAATATTCTTTTAAAAAACGAACAATATCAATATCTTCTAACGTATTTAATTTATCTATTATATCACTAACATAATCGTAATGATGATTTATAATATAAGCAATTATATCATAAGTACTAAAAGCTTGATTGCCAATATAACACATACCTTCCATATTTTGCTTTTCAGCATCAGGCCGATAAGCGTTAAAAGCTAAAGCATTATCAAAACTAGGGGCGAGTCTATAAGAAAAAGTTCGTTCATTATAAATCGCTTCAATATTTTTAAGTCTTCTATCTTCATTATCGATTAAACAATCAGTAAAGACCATTCGAATATAACTTCTTTTCATCTGCTCTAAATCTTCTGAACTAATATTAGCTAAACTAGCAAAAATATTAAACATTTTATAAAAACAACTACTAATATTCTTTTGAATATCATTTGTATTAATTTTAACCCACTTGTTATATAAAAGATTAACAACTATATCAGCTTCATCGGTCAAAAATGTATCGATAACCGCACAGTCACCACTATTTAATTTTAACACTTTAAGAAGAAGTTGATTGTTATTTTTACCTAACTGAACATCTATAGTTTCAACATCAAGATTCTTTAAAATTTCTGAAGCTAATTTTTCCATTATATCTGCATCAGGACTCATTAGACTATTATATTTAACTAATTTCTTTTTACCATCATTAACCCAATATTTAACATTATAACCTCTAGGTTCAGATGATAAAATCTTTAAATTGGTAACATCAATTCTTTCCATTTAACGTCCCTTAATTAAAGCTTTTTCATTACTTATCCAAACATTATCAGTTTCTAATCTACCTTCACTTTCCGTAAGTAAATGAATTTTTTCTTCTTCGTTTATATTTTGATTATTTCTTCTAATACGTAAATCAAATGTACTAAAAAGTTTTTTACTGGTATAAATCTCATTAATATCTGGAAATTCAGGAAATAATATAAATCCTAAATTTTGTGCGACTTTAATACCTTCCTCATCATAGTAAAAAGTCCAATCATCATTATATTCAAGATGTCCAACAACGCAGCTAAATTTACCATCATAACGGCTCCATAAAATGTTAAATTTTTCCATTATATCGCCTCCAGCCTAATTATAACATAGGATAAAGGAAATGCCAAATTATCACTAAAAAAGATGCTTATTTAGCATCTCCTTCTACTAGTTCAATTTGAACCATTAAAGCATCGTCTCCGCGTCTTTCATCTAATTTTAAAATACGAGTGTATCCACCATTTCTTGATGCATAGCGGACAGCTAGGTCGTCAAAAACTTTTTTAACGGTAGCTTTATCATTTTGTAAAAACGCTAAAGCTTTTCTTCTGGCAACTAAAGAACCATCTTTACCATAAGTAATCATTTTATCAACGAATTTACGAGCTTCTTTGGCTCTTGTTTCCGTTGTTACAACTTTTTCATTATTGATGATATCTTTAGTTAGATTTGCTAGCATACTTCTTCTATGCTTGTTGTCGCGTCCTAGTTTTCTATAAGCCATTTTTTTCCTCCTAACTAATCTTCATCACGGAATTTAAGTCCCATATCTTTAATTTTGTCCATAACTTCTTTTAAAGATTTTTTACCTAAATTACGAATTTTCATCATTTCTAATTCTGATTTTTCGGTTAAATCACCTAATGTATTAATATTAGCGCGTTTTAAACAGTTATACGCTCTTACTGAAAAGTCTAAATCATCAATTGAAGTTTCTAGTTTTTTTAGTTTACTATCTTCTTGTTTAGCACTCATAATACCAGTTGAATCAGCAATCTCACTTAAATTAGTAATAATATTGAAGTGTTCAATTAAAATTTTTGCACCTAGCGCCATAGCTTCTTCTGGTTTTAATGAACCATTAGTTTCAACTTCAATCGTTAATTTATCATATGATGCATCTTGCCCAACACGAGCATTGTCAACATAGAAATTAATTCTTTCAATTGGTGAATATAAAGCATCGATTGGAATAAATCCAACTGCCGCATCTTTTATATATTTTTTATTTTCTGGAGCATAAACTGTACCCCGGCCGTTAGCAATTATAAATTCCATATCTAATTTACCACCTTTAGCTAAAGTAGCAATTTCTTGCTGGGGATTTACAATTTCCACATCAGCATCACAAATAATATCAGCAGCTGTTACTGTGCGTTCTTCATGAACTGATAAACGAGCAGTTTTAACTTCATTAGAATGATTTTTAATAACAACATTTTTTAAGTTTAGAATAATAGCAACAACATCTTCAACAACACCATCAATTGTTGAAAATTCGTGCATAACACCATCAATTTTAACAGCAACTATCGCACTTCCTGGCATACTTGAAAGCATTACTCTTCTAAGCGCCGTTCCAATTGTCATACCAAAGCCTCTTTCAAGTGGCTCTAGTTCAAACTTTCCATAACTATTATTCTCAATATAATCAACTATTTTATAAGTTGGTTTTTCAAAATTCATTTACACCGGCTCCCTTCTTTTTAACCACGAGGTCGTTTTGGTGGACGACATCCGTTATGTGGTATTGGTGTTACATCAGAAATTGAAGTAATTTCTAATCCTGCTGTTTGTAATGAACGAACAGCTGTATCACGACCAGAACCTAAACCTTTAGAAAAAACTTCAACTTTTTTCATACCCATTTCTCCAGCTGCTCTTCCTGCAGCTTCAGCGGCCATACCAGCCGCAAATGGTGTAGATTTTTTACTACCTTTAAAGCCAACTGTTCCAGCTGATGCCCAACTTACAGCATTTCCATCTTTATCTGTAAGGGTTACAACTGTGTTATTGAATGTTGAATGAATAAATGCTTTTCCTTCAGGTATATTTTTCTTAACTTTCCGTTTTCTTGCTTTATAAGCCATTTAAACCATCCTTTCCGACTATTTTTTCTTATTAGCAATTGTTACTGGTTTACCTTTACGAGTACGCGCATTTCTATTAGTTCTTTGCCCACGAACTGGCAAACCTTTTTTATGACGACTTCCTTCATAAGAATTAATTTCCATTTTAGTTTTGATATTCATATTTACCTCACGGCGTAAATCACCTTCAGTTAAATATTTATCAACTTCTTTACGAATAGCCACTAATTCTTCTTCAGTTAATTTATCTGTTCTTTTATTTTTGTCGACTTTTGCATCTTCTAATATAGTATTTGATAAACTACGACCAATACCATAAATATAAGTAAGCGCAACTTCGACTCTTTTATTTCTTGGTAATTCTATACCTTTAATACGTGCCATAACTTTCCTCCTATTAACCTTGTCTTTGTTTATGTCTTGGGTTTTCACATATTACATATGTTTTCCCATGACGTTTTACGATTTTACATTTAGGACATATTTTTTTAACTGATGGTCTTACCTTCATAATATTCCTCCTACTTTCTATAACTTATTCGCCCGCGTGTTAAATCATAGGGTGATAATTCAACAGTTACTTTATCGCCTTTTAAAATACGAATTCTATTACAACGCATTTTACCAGAAACGCGGGCTTTTATAACGTGTTTGTTTTCAAGTGTTACTAAAAATTCACCACCTGGAAGAATTTCTTCAACTAGGCCTTCTACTTCAATAACATCTTGTTTAGCCATACTATCACCTCCTGGTTAAAATTTCATAGCCATCATCAGTAATTAAAACAGTGTGTTCAAAATGAGCAGAGGGTTTGTCATCACCGGTTACGATTGTCCAGTCATCATCTAACATAAAGACTTCCGCTGTACCTAAATTAAGCATTGGTTCTACCGCAATAACCATCCCCGCTTTTAAAAGTGGGCCAGTACCTTGCTTACCATAATTTGGAACATCTGGTTCTTCGTGCAGGTGATTACCAACTCCGTGACCTACTAGTTCCTTAACAACACCTAACTTATACTTATTCGCACATTTACTAACTGCATAACCAATATCGCCAACGTGAATACCAGCTTTGATAACTGATAAGCCAGCAAATAAAGCTTCTTCAGTTTCTTTTAGTAAATTTTCTTTATCTTTACTAATAGTTCCAACCGGATACGTCCAAGCCGAATCTCCATGATAACCGTGATAACAAGCACCAATATCAATAGAAATTATATCACCATTTTTAAGTTTACGATTACTAGGAATTCCATGAACAACTTCTTCATTAATTGAAGTACAAATTGAACCAGGAAAGCCTCCATAACCTTTAAATGATGGCGTTGCTCCCTTGCTTACAATATAATCTTCAGCAAGTTTATCAAGCTCTTTTGTTGTAATTCCTGGTTTAATAAACTGTTTTAAATAGTTATGAGTACTACCAGTTATTTCCCCAGCAATTCTTAAAAGTTCAATTTCTCTTGGCGTCTTAATGCTTATCATAAACGCCTCCTATTATTTTTTCGATTTGCTCAAAAGTGTAATCAGCATTGATACTACTGTCGACATGATAAACTTTTTCTTTAAAATAATTTATCACAGGTTCTGTTTGCTCCAAATAAATTTGATAACGTTTTTCATATGTTTCTTCTGTATCATCTTCTCTTTTAATAAGTTTATGACTACAGTTATCACAAATACCAGCTTCTTTTGCTTTAGTATCGGGAAACATATCATTGAAAACCGCTCCACAGTTTGGACAAATAAGCCTGTGTACTATTCTTTTTAAAGCAACACTTTTATCAATGTCTAAAACAATAACAATGCCAAGTTCTCGGTTTAATCTTTTTAGCATATTTTCATAGGCTATAGCCTGCGCTTTATTACGCGGAAAGCCATCGATAACAAAGCCTTTTTCTCTAGGTAAGCTTTTTAAGTGATTTTCTAATATTTCCGTAATTAACTCATCACTTACAAACTTACCTTCAGCTAATAACTCATTAATTTTCTCATCATTTAAATTACGGAGTAAATCACCAGTTGAAATATGTTCTAAATGATATTTATTACTAATCCGTTTCGCCTGCGTACCTTTACCGGCCGCTGGCGGAGCCATTAAAATGATGTTCATCGACGGCGTACCCTCCGTTTATAACTGCGACTAATTAAATTACTTTCAAGTTGTTTATAAGCTTCTAAAACAACACCAACAACGATAATAAGTCCAGTTCCTCCAATAGAAACACTTGTTGGTAGTGATGAAATCGCACTAAAAACATATGGCATTCCAGCAATAAATGCAAGGAATAATGAACCTACAATCGTAATTCTAATTAAAACTTTATTTACGTAATTAACGGTTTCTTCACCTGGTCTAACTCCAGGTATATAGCCACCATTCTGATTTAACTTTTCAGCCATTTCTTTTGGCTTTATTTGTACAAATGTATAGAAATATGAGAACAATACTACAAATAAAACAAATAAAATTAAACCAGTCGGTGATGATAAATCAAGCCATTTATTAACAAATAGCATCCAATCTTCATTTTTCGCAAATTGAGCAACTAACGCTGGTACGGAAATAAGGGCTGATGCGAATATTACCGGAATAACACCAGCAGAATTAATTTTAAATGGTAAATATGATTTTTGTTTAGTACTATTATTACTTTTATTAGCATATTGAATTGGTAATCTTCTTTCAGCTAGTTGTACATAAAGCACACCTAGAATTACCCCAATATAAACTAGAACAAAAACAATAAATGAAACCACTCCTAGGAACATACTTTGCGTTGTAGCTGTATCAACTAAACCGCTCCAAGCTTCTGTAAACATATACGGAACACTAGCTAAAATACCAGCCATAATAATCATTGATGTTCCGTTTCCAAGACCTTTCATTGTGATTTGGTCACCAATCCAAAGTAGGAAGGCAGTTCCTGCCGTTAGGACTAATGATACTTCTAAATACTCGGTAACTGTTCCATTTTCAATAAAAGCAAATGAGAACATATAACCTTGAATAAAGGCTAAAATAATACCTAGTATCCTCGTAATTTGATTTAATTTATTTCTTCCAGTTGTTCCTTGTTTAGAAAGTTCTGTAAAATAAGGAACAATTCCCATTT
Source organism: uncultured Bacilli bacterium (assembly GCA_944358735.1). Classification (GTDB taxonomy): domain Bacteria; phylum Bacillota_I; class Bacilli_A; order RF39; family UBA660; genus Coprosoma. The sequence continues at coordinate 10,772 of CALVRT010000030.1, forward strand.
GAAGTAGTGACATAACAATGGAAGCTGTAATGTATGGCATAACACCGAGCGCGAAAATAGAAAAGTTTTGCATCGCTCCGCCACCCATTAAATTAAGTAGTTCCAAAAAGCCCATATCTAAATTTTGGTCGACACCAGGAACAGTAATTGCTGTTCCTATTTTAAATACAAATAATGCGAAAAATGTGAAATATATTTTTTTACGTAAATCTTTATTTTCTGGGCTAAATAATTGTTTGATTTTTGTAAACAATTAAATCACCTCGGCTTTTCCACCTATTTTTTCTATTGCTTCTTTTGCTGCTTTTGAAAACTTATGTGCTTTCACTGTTAATTTCTTTTCTAAAGTTCCATCAGCTAAAACTTTAATACCATCTAATTGTTTTTTTACTAATCCCATATCTTTTAAGATTTCTGGAGTAACTTCAGCTCCATCTTCAAATTTATTTAAATCATCTAAATTAATAACAGCATAAACTTTTTTAAATCTTGCATTTGAGAAACCTCTTTTAGGTAGTCTTCTAAATAATGGTGTTTGACCTCCTTCGAAGCCAACTCTTACTCCGCCACCGCTACGAGAATTTTGACCATTTTCGCCACGGCCAGCAGTTTTACCAATTCCGCTTCCAGGTCCACGTCCAACTCTTTTACGAGCTTTAGTAGCTCCTTCAGCTGGTTTTAATGTATTTAATTTCATTATAAAATCTCCTCTACTTTTTTACCGCGTAAAGCAGCAATTTCTTCAGCTGTTCTTTGTTGTTTTAAAGCTTCTAAAGTTGCCCTAGCAAGATTTACTTTATTGTTTGAACCTAATGATTTAGATAAAATATCTTTAACTCCAGCAAGTTCTAATACGCTTCTAACAGGTCCACCAGCTTTAATACCAGTACCTTTTGAAGCAGGTTTTAACATAACTTTGCCAGCGCCAAATCTTCCTATAGCTTCATGTGGGATAGTATTTTCATTAACAATTGCTACTTTTGTAATGTTTTTAGTAGCAGCAGCAACGGCTTTTTTAATAGCATCTGGTACTTCGGCAGCTTTTCCTGAACCAATACCAACTTTTCCTTTTCTGTCACCAACAACGACAGTAGCGGCAAAATTTAATTTACGTCCGCCTTTAGTTACTTTTGTAACTCGTCCAATGTTGATAACTTCTTCGTCATATAATTTTGGACGTTTTTCGCGGGGTTCTCTTCTTCTTTTTTCCACCTTATACCTCCTTTAAAATTCTAGTCCACCTTCACGTGCTGCTTCAGCTAAAGCTTTAACACGTCCGTGGTATAAGTATCCGCCTCTATCGAATACTACTTTTGTAATTTTAGCTTTTTTTGCTCTTTTAGCAATTAATTTTCCAACTTCAGTAGCTGCTTCAACATTACCACCATTTTTAAGTGATAACTCTTTATCAATTGAAGAAGCACTGACTAAAGTCTTTCCTTCGCTATCGTCAATGATTTGTGCGAAGATATTGTTATTAGACCTAAATACGTTAAGTCTAGGAATTTCAGTTGTGCCAGAAACTTTATTTCTAACACGTACATGTCTAGCCTTACGTACATCATTACGACTTACTTTTTTTATCATAATATCTTCTCCTTTAAATAATATTAAGCAGCTTTCTTACCTACTTTACGTATAATATGTTCATCTTTATAACGAATACCTTTTCCTTTATAAGGTTCTGGCTTTCTTATTTTCCGAATATTAGCTGCAAGTTCACCAACTAATTGTTTATCAATACCTTTAATTGTAATTTCAGTATTACTTGGATTATCAATAGTAATACCTTCAGGTATTTTTACATTAACTGGATGAGAATATCCAGCTGTTACAACTAAGTCATTTCCTTTAACAGCAAAACGATACCCAACACCAACTATTTCTAATTGTTTTTCAAAACCTTTGGTAACACCAGTAATCATATTAGCAATATTGGCATTAGCTGTTCCGTGAAAATTCTTATAAGCATCACTAGAACGTTCTACTTTTAATTCGTTTCCTTCTTGTTTAACAGTAATATGGCTATTTATTTCAGTAGAAAGCTGTCCTTTAGGGCCACTTACTGTAACAATATTACCGTCAGTAGTTATGGTAACGCCTTCGGGAATTGTAAGTATTCTATTACCTATACGACTCATAAATTTTACCTTTCCTTTCTACCAAACATAAGCTAGCACTTCGCCACCTAAAGAATTAGCTTTAGCCTCTCTACCAGTCATAATTCCTTTAGAAGTTGACACGATAGCAATTCCAAGACCATTTAATACTTTAGGCATTTCGTTTGCTTTTGCATAAACGCGTAATCCTGGTTTTGAAATTCTTTTAAGACCAGTAATTACTCGTCCTTTACGATTAACATATTTTAAATTTAAAACTATTGTATTTTGAACATCGCCTTTTTTAATTTTATATCCAGCGATATATCCTTCTTCTTTTAAAACTCTTGCGATTTCTTCTTTGATTTTTGAAGCAGGTACTTCAACTTCTTCGTACCTCATCGCATTGGCATTACGAATTCGTGTAAGCATATCTGCGATTGGATCTGTCATTATATCCTCCCTTCTTACCAGCTAGATTTTCTAACCCCTGGTATTTGTCCTTTATAAGCTAACTCTCTAAAACAAATACGGCATATTCCATATTTTTTAAGTACTGAATGTGGGCGTCCACAAATTGAACAACGCGTATATCCTTGTACTTTATATTTAGGCTTACGGTTAGCTTTTACAATCATACTTTTCTTGGCCATAAATTCCTCCTTGTTATTTTTTAAATGGCATACCGAAACCTTTTAATAACGCTAATGCTTCTTCATCAGTATTAGCTGTTGTTACAAATACGATATCCATACCACGTACTTTTACAACATTATCATAGTCTATTTCTGAGAAAATTAATTGTTCAGTAAATCCTAGAGTATAATTTCCGCGACCATCAAATGATTTAGGATTAATTCCTCTAAAATCACGGACGCGTGGTAAAGTAATACTGATTAATTTATCTAAAAAATTATACATATTTTCGCCTCTTAATGTTACTTTACAACCAATAGCCTGACCAGCACGAACTTTAAAACCAGCAATAGCCTTTTTTGCTTTTGTAACAACTGGTTGCTGACCAGTAATGGCCTTTAAATCATTAACAGCAGCTTCTAATAACTTACTGTTACCAGTAGCATCTCCAACTCCCATATTAACTACGATTTTTTCAAGTTTAGGAGTTTCCATAATGCTTTTATAACCAAATTTTTCTCTTAAACTAGGTACTATTTCCTCGCTATATTTTGTGTGTAAGCGGTTCATATTACCCTCCTTTCAGGTTTAGTCAAGTTTTTCATTAGATTTTCTTGACACTCTAATTTTTTTACCTTCTTTATTAGTAGTATGTCCAATTCTAGTGCCTTTTTTAGTTTTTGGGTCAACTATCATTACATTAGAAGCATCAATTGGAGCTTCCATAGTAGCGATTCTTCCCGCTTCCTGACCAGTTGGTTTAATATGTTTAGTCATCATATTAACGCCTTCGACAATCACACGGTTTTCCGCTCTTAACGTTTTGATAATTTTTCCTTCTTTACCTTTATCTTTACCAGCTATGACAACTACTTTATCTCCTGTTTTTAATTTCATAACTATTCCTCCAAACTATAACACTTCTTTAGCAAGTGATACAATTTTCATATAATCTTTTACACGTAGTTCACGTGCTACTGGTCCAAACACACGTGTACCAACTGGGCTTTTATCATCTTTGATAATAACGCAAGCATTATCGTCAAATTTGATATAAGATCCATCATTTCTTCGTAGACCAGCTTTTGTTCTAACGATAACCGCTTTAACAACTTGGCCTTCTTTAACAGTGCCATTAGGTGTTGCTTTTTTAACGGTTCCGACAACTATGTCGCCAATATTTCCAGTTCTAACGCGGCTGCCACCAAGCACTCTAATAACTAGCAAATCACGAGCACCAGTATTGTCAGCTACTTTTAACCGGCTTTCCTGCTGAACCATATATATTCCTCCTTCTTGCTCGTTATAATATAACGGCTTTTTCTACTATTTTTACTAAACGATAATGCTTAGTTTTTGAAAGTGGTCTAGTTTCAGCGATTCTAACAGTATCACCAACACTAGCTTCATTCTTTTCATCATGAGCAGCATATTTTTTAGAGTACTTAACTCTTTTACCATATTTTTTATCTTTAATGTAAGTTTCAACTAAAACACTTATAGTCTTATCGGCATTCGCACTTACAACTTTTCCAACTAATTCTTGTCTTTTATTTTCCATAATTCCTCCTAGCCTTGTAACTGTCTTTCGCGTAAGATTGTTTTAATACGCGCTACAGCCTTTCTAAGTTCTTTTATACGAGCTGGATTTTCAAGGCTACCGGTAGCTTGACTAAAACGTAAATTGAAAAGTTCTTCTTTATACTCATCAATTTTAGCTAGTAATTCTTCATCAGTTAATTCTCTTAATTCCTTACTAGTCATTAGCCTCACCACTTTCTTTTTTTACAAATTTACATTTAATTGGAAGTTTGTGCATTGCAAGACGCAAAGCTTCTCTAGCAACCTCTTCACTTACACCAGCAATTTCGAACATAACTTTTCCTTTTTTTACTACAGCAACCCATTCTTCAGGATTACCTTTACCTTTACCTTGACGAGTTTCTAAAGGTTTTTTCGTAAGTGATAAATGTGGGAAGATATTAATCCATACTTTACCACCACGTTTCATATAACGAGTCATCGCTACACGGGCAGCTTCGATTTGTCTTTGAGTAATCCAAGCACCTTCTAAAGCCATAAGCCCATATTCACCGAAGTGAACTTCGCGATTTCCTCTTGCCATACCTTCGTATTTTAAACGATGTGGACGACGATATTTAGTTCTTTTTGGTATTACTGCCATGCTTATCGCCTCCCTTATTTTTCTTTTCAGGAAGGATTTCTCCTTTATAAATCCATACTTTTACACCAATCTTACCATAAGTAGTATTAGCTTCTTTATGAGCATAATCAATGTCAGCTCTTAAAGTATGTAAAGGTACAGTTCCTTCAGTATAATGTTCGCTTCTAGCTATTTCAACGCCATTTAAACGTCCTGATACTAAAGTCTTAATTCCTTTTGCTCCTGATTTCATTACATTTCTAATTGCTTTCTTTTGTGCCACTCTAAATGATACACGATTTTCAATTTGATGAGCGATATTTTCAGCAACAAGTGCTGCTACTAAATTTGGATTTTTTACTTCTTTAATCGAAATATGAATATCGCCATCTTCTATTTTAGATAGTTCTTTCTTTAATTTTTCAATTTCGTCTCCGCCGTGACCAATAACAACACCAGGTTTAGCGGTATTGATAATGATTTCAGTCTTACCGGCGTTTCTTTCAATAAGAATATTTGAAACTGCTGCCGCGGCCAATCTTTTTTCTAAATATTTACGAATTTCATAGTCATTTTTTAGAAATTTCGCAAAATTTTTATTATCAGCATACCAGTTAGATTCCCAACCTTTATTGATGCCAATTCTAAGCCCGACTGGACTAACTTTTTGACCCATCAGTTTTTCCTCCTTTACTAATTTTTCTCACTAACAACAACCGTGATATGACTAGATCTTTTTAAAATTGGATTTACTCTTCCTTTAGATCCAGCATTAAATCTTTTTAAGGTTCTTCCTTCATTTATATAAGCTTCTTTAACATAAAGATTTTCTTTAGAAAGTTCTAAATTATTTTCAGCATTAGCTACTGCTGATGCAAGTACTTTGCGAATAGCTCTTGCTGATTCTTTATTTAAAGCGTTTAAAATATTATCTGCTTCAACTACGCTTTTACCACGTATTAAATTGATAACTGGGCGTGATTTTTTCGGTGAAATTCTAACACCTTTAGCTATCGCTTTAGCTTCCATTTAAATCATCCTTTCCGACTATTTTTTCTTTTTATCGTCGCCGTGTCCGCCAAATTTACGTGTTAGCGCGAATTCACCTAATTTATGTCCAACCATATCTTCAGTTACATAAACTGGAATAAATTCTTTTCCGTTATGAACTGCAAAGGTATGACCGATAAAATCAGGGAAAATTGTCGAACGGCGAGACCAAGTTTTTATTACTTCTTTTTTACCAGATTCGTTTTGTTCTCTGACTTTCTTTAAAAGTCTATCAAAGACATAAGGGCCTTTTTTTAAACTTCTAGCCATTTAAATCATCCTTTCTTATTTTTTTCTGCGGCGAACAATTAGTTTGCTTGAAGCCTTTTTATTATCTCTAGTTTTATAACCAAGCGCTGGTTTACCCCAAGGTGTAACTGGGCCTTTACGACCAATAGGCGCTCTTCCTTCACCACCACCGTGTGGATGGTCATTAGGGTTCATAACAGAACCACGAACTGTTGGTCTAATTCCCAAATGTCTTTTTCTTCCAGCTTTTCCTAAATTAACTAAGTTATAATCAGCATTTCCAACTTCACCGATTGTTGCCCGGCAAACACTTAATACTTTTCTTACTTCACCACTATTTAAACGAAGTAA
>CALVRT010000031.1 GCA_944358735.1 uncultured Bacilli bacterium
GTACCATTTATTTGTAACTGACTAGAAAATGCTGCATAACCAATAGCCATTAATAATATAATTGCACCTAGCCCTCCTAAAACAATACTTCTTTGTCTTTTTGAAGACATCTCTTTCCATTTGTTTATCACAATTACACTTCCCTTCTTTTTTAATAATATTAATCTAGTATTTCCTTACTATTATTTCCTATTTTAATATTATTATTCTAATTAAATTTTACCCAATATCTTCGGTATTGTCAATTTGTTTTAAATAAATAATTTTACTTTGACATATTTTTACTATATTACTTTTTAAGTATAATACAAATTTTAACATTAAGTTGAAAAACTCACAAGTTGTGAAGTATTAAGCATTATTTCACGCAAAATGAGACGATTATTTCAGGTGATATAATGATTAATTTAGCTTTAAAATATATGCGCGTGAATAAAAACATTAAACAAGAAGAACTAGCTAAAATGCTTAATGTTAAAAGTAATACTATTTCCCAGTATGAAACTAGTAACAGACAACCCACTTTTGAAACAATTGAAAAGATTGCTGATATTTGTGGTTATGATATTTATTTTATTGATAGAAAAACTAATCAAAAATTTAAATGTAATGAATTAATTAGAAAAGTATAATTTTTATCACCACTGGTGTTGACTTATTTTAATTTATTTGTTATATTTAGTATGTCGAGTGATTATTCACTCAGGGTGATTAAGTTCACTGAGGTGGTTAAGTCCACCTGGGGTTCGTAGTACCCAGGACGGAGAGCTATTTTAGCTCTTTTTTTATAATAAAAAAAAAGAACTATATATAGTCCTATTTCGATAATTTTTCAATAACTTGTTCGCAAGTTTCAATAACTTTAGCTTTAATAGCATTAGCTGATTTTTCAACAACAGGTGTGCCTTTTTCAATTGCGTATTCAACTAACTCATTAGCTGCATCTTGAAGTTTTTTTGCTTGTTTTTTAGCAGCCGCTAAAACTTTTTCCTTATTTAGTTCGTCTAATCCTTCTTGAAGTTCAGCAATTTTCATTTCAACTGCTTCTTTAACTTCTTTAGCATCTAAATTTTGAACCTTTCTTCTTAAATCATCAAACATTCTTTTTAAATCAGCTCTAGTATCAGAACCTTTTTTAGGAGCAAACAAAATACCTAAAGCTGCTCCTATACCTGCGCCAGCTAAAAACTTACCAATTCCTTTTTTACTCATTTTTTCCCTTCTTTCTATTAAATATACTGGTAATCGCATCAGCGATAAAAGTCACAATGGTATCGCTTATATTAACTAAAGCATCAGTTGTGCCATCAACAATATTAAATAAGCCATCTAATTTAGAACTTTTTTCATTAATATCGTCAACCATTTTATCTACTTTATTAAGCGTTCCAATGGCTTTTACCACTAAAACAATTAAAGCGATTACTAAAATAATTAATGCAACATAAAGTAATAATATAAAGAAATCTACAATATTTATCATCATTTTTTATCCCCTTTTTCGTACATTGAATCAATCATACTAAATAATTCTTCATCACTTATTGGTTTTGGTTTTTCCTCTTTTGGTAAAATATCATCTTCTTTGTCATTACCTAATAAATCACTTAAATCAGGTTCTTCTCTATGTCTAGGCGTTTCATTAATTAAAACGTGTTCACTAGTTTTTTCCATATCTTCTATTTTAATGTCTTTTTCTGGTTCATCATCAAATAAGATTCGGTCTTTACCAAATAAAGTTGTATCTATATCATCATCTAATCCACCATAGGCTTTATTTCTAAAGGTATCAACCATATCCGCTTTAGATGAACTATGATTAATATCATCACCTTTAGACATAAAATCTTCTTTTTGATAATTTTTATCTAAAATTCCATACACAGGCGATATAATAGGTGATGGTTTAAACACGTGCTTTTCTTCTTTTGGTGGATTATAAGCTTCTTTACGATAAGATGATTTTTTCTTTTCTTTTTCGCGTTCTCTTTTTTCTTTCTTCGTTTCAATTGTCTCAAAGTCATTATCGTCAAAGAACGGAAATTTATATTCCTCTTCTTTAGGTTCTTCCTTTACCACTTCCGGTTCTGGTGTATTTAATTCAATATTTTTTTCAGCTCTTTTGGGCGTTGGTGCGGCAATTTCAACCTGTGTTTTTTCAACCTTAACTGGTTCTTTTTTCTCTTTAACTTCTTCGACTTCTTCCTCTACTTCTTCAGTAAATAAGTTTTTAAATTTATCCATTAATCCCATAATAAACACCTCTAATCTTCTTCATAGCGTAAAAAGCTATTTGATTCTTGTTTTGAAGTAAATTCTTCATATTTTTCTTCTTTGTTTGTTAGAAAATCATCACTTAATGATAATTTTATAATATCTTTATTGTATTTTATTGTCGATAAAATGTAGGAAGAATTTAAAACGGTTGTTTCAATATCATCTTCAGGTACTAACGCCTCTATTTTCGCATAGTTATATACAAACTCGACTAAATACTTATCTCCCTTTTCAGTTATCTCTAAATAACCATTATCAAGTTTACGGGAATAATATTTATCATTATCCACTTTATATTTTTGGCTAGTTTTATAATAGTAACCAACCTCATCTAAATATAAATAATAATAAATACCACCAGCATAAAGTTTGTCATTAGTTCCAGTACTGTCAATATAAGTAACACCTCTAGGAACATAATATTTGTAACCTATGCCCACACGGTTATATATTGTATTATCTTTTGATAAGACTACATCGACGATATTATCAACACTCGTTGTATCAATTCTAACGATTGTGCAGCCTGATAAAAGAAATACTAGTAAACATAAAACAACTATTTTTCCCTTCATATAACACCTGCTTATCTTGATTATATCAAATTTTTCTTAATTTTACACTATTTTTCCCGTTTAATTTGTTAAAAAATGTCTATTTTACAACTTTTGCCATATAAATCGGATACCCTAAAGCGGAAAATTTAGTCTCATATTCCGTTAAGACATTGTCATAGTCGTCTTTGTGTAAATCCAAAGATAACTGTTCAATTTTATAACCATAATCCGTAAAACTTTTTAAAGAGTATTCAAATAACTTTCGGTTATCAGTTTTTTGAATAATAGTTTTTTTATCTTTAAAAATACCGTCATAACGTTCTAAAAATCTTGAACTAGTTAGTCTCCGGTGTTCGTGTCTTGCTTTGGGCCATGGGTCTGAAAAATTTAAATACAAAGTATCAATGTCTTTAGCAAAAACATCATTTATATAAGTCCCATCCATTTTTATAAGTTTTAAATTAGGAATATTTTCATCTTCTAACTTTTGGACAATTCTTACCATAATACTATCAAACATTTCAAGCCCAATAAAATTAATATCAGGATATTTCTTCGCCATATTAATAATAAAATCGCCTTTTCCACTACCTATTTCTAAATGAATAGGATTATCATTTAAAAACAATTTAGAAAAACATCCTTTATATTCTTCAGGATTTTTAACTATATAACACGATTTTTCAATAATAGAAGCGGCTCCTTTAACATTTCTAAGTCGCATATCTTCACCCCATATAAGTATAACATAATGATGTGTAAAAATAAAGAAAAAATAGGCACAAAAAACTAGGAAAAACATATAATTATTGTAGTGAAAGGGGTAATGAAATTGAAAAAAGATAGAAATTGTATGGGATATCCAATTTATCCGAATATGGGCGGTATGCCAATGCCACTTCCAATGTATCCAAATATGACAGAATACTATGGAAATAATAATGAGTATAATGACTTAAATCAAATAATGACTAAATTAAATAATTTAGAACAAAGAATTGCAACTTTAGAAGATATGATGAATAAAAATTATACTAATAATTACAATACAACCAATTATCAAATGATGTAAAAAAAGCTTCACCAAAAAGTGAAGTTTTTATTTGCAAGTAGCTCCCATAGCTTCATATTGAGCTTGCAACCCTGTAACCGTAATTTCATTATTATCATTCATAATATTTTTCATAGTCGGTTCATCTTTAGCTAAAGCATCTAAATCAAGTTTAGAATAATCGATTGTCACATCAGCAGTTATTTTATTATCACCTTTAGTAATCTTATAATCATAACCACCATACTCTTCATTCATCGTACCATAAGTACTGTTATATTGTTCTTCAAAAGCTGTAATTAAAGAAGCCTTATCAGTAGTTACTTCTTCAGTACTATTAACGCTGTTTACAACCTCTCCCGTCGCATTTATCTTATAAGTTGCATCTAACGAATAACCATTGACTTTATCATTACGTGATAACGTACAACTAACCTCCTTACTGTCTTCACAGCCACTAGCTAAAAATAAAACCATACATACGGCCAAAAACATAAAACCTTTTTTCATTATTTTCCCTCCTACTATTAGTATAGCACATATAGAGAATTTTTTCACAAAATTATCACTTATTTTTTCACAAAAATACAAAAAAAATTCAAAACATATATTACAATGTTTTGAAAATTATTAATTCTGGTCTAAACTATTAAAAACCTCTTTAATTTGTTTAGCAACCTCTTTGGGAACAACCGCACTTAATTCTTCAAGAGAAGCTTCTTTTATTTTTTCTGTCGTTTTAAATTTCTTTAATAATTCTTTTTTTCGTTTATCGCCAATTCCTGGTATTTCATCTAAAATACTTGCATATAATCCTTTGCTTCTAATTTGTTTGTGATAACTAATTGTAAAATTATGAACTTCATCTTGCATTCTTTCTAAATAATGGAATAAATTACTTCTTTTTTCTATCGGAATTTCCCCATCAAACGTTATTAATGCATCAGTTGCGTGTTTGTCATCTTTACGAAGCCCAACTAATTTAATATTTAAGTTTAAGCTATCTAAAACTTCTTTTGCAATATTCATCTGACCGATTCCCCCATCGACAATAATTAAATCAGGCCGCGTCAAATTATCTTTAAGCACGCGAAAATAACGTCTATATATAACTTCCCGCATCGTTCCATAATCATCATTTTTATCAGTCGAAATCTTATATTTACGATATTCATTTTTAGCCGGATGTCCATCGATAAAGACAACCATTCCAGATACATTAAAAGTTCCAAATAAATTAGAATTATCAAATAATTCAATTCTATCTAAAACATCCATATTTAAAATTTTCCGAAGTTCCTCATTTGCTCCGCTTGTCGCTTTTTCATCTTTTAAAAGTAAAGTCATTTTTTCTTCTAATTCTCTTTCCGCATTACTATCAGCCATTAATACGAGTTTCTTCTTAACTCCTTTTAAAGGAATTTTCACATTTACTTTTAAATAATCTTCTAATAAAGTATTATCAATAATATCTGGTCCTAAAACTTCTTTCGGAATTACTTGTTTATCATAAAATTTAGCAATATATCTTGTTAATTCTTCTCTTGGCGTATCAATTAATGGAATAATATTATGATGGTGACCGATAATTTTTGACGACCGAATAAAGAAAACAAAAACACTTAAATAATTATCATCACAATAATAACCAAAAACGTCTCTTGCCACTTCATCGTTAAGCTCAACTTTTTGTTTAATTAAAGTAATATCAATATCTTCTAATAATTCTTTAAGCTCTTTAGCTTTTTCAAAATTAAGTTTCATACTTGCTTCTTCCATCCCGGTTTTTATTTTTTCCTTAACCTCACTATCATCACCCTTTAAAAACTTAACAATGCTTTTTTCCATTTCACTAATAACTTCTGGATTAATATCATAAGTACAGTAACCAAGACACTGACCGATATGATAATATAAACAAGGTCTTTTCGCATAGGTCTTACACTTTCTTAAAGGATATATTCTATTTAGCAGATTAACGGTTTTTTTAGCTGCATAAACATTAGGATAAGGTCCAAAAAGACGAGTTTTATTTTTCTTTAGTTTAACGTTTCTAACTATATTAAGTCTAGGAACTTTTTCTAAAGTTAATTCAATATAAGGATAACTTTTATCATCCCGCATTAAAATATTATATTTGGGGTCATATTTTTTTATTAAATTCATTTCTAATATTAAACTTTCAGTTTCACTACCGACAACAATATATTCAAAATCATTAATTTCACTAACTAATTTACCTGTTTTCCCAGTATGTGACTGATGAAAATAAGAGTTTAACCGATTTTTCAAATCTTTAGCTTTTCCAACATAAATAATAACTCCATTTTTATTTTTCATTAAATAACAACCCGGTTTATGGGGTACAAGTTTTAATTTTTCTAAAATCATCGCTATCACCTTTTACATATTATAAGTTATTTATTTTTTTTTATCAAGTTTTATAATGGCAATTACGTTGGAAATAAGCAAAATTATTTGAATCATTATCCCACTATATGAAACAACATAAATATTATAAGTAAGCCAGGTAAGACTAGTTAAAAGCATACCATATCTTAAATAAGTAGGATTATTATAATTAATGATTAACGTATAAATAATAGTCGCGATAACAGGCATCAAACTAAAAAAAGTATCATAGGTAAAAATACCAATTAAAAGAAAAATTATCACAAAGAATATCGTCCAGTAACGATTACTTTTTAGTTTGTAAAAGATTAAATTTCTAATCATCGAAACAAAACTGGTTAAAAATCCCGATAAACCACCTAATAATAAATAATGAAGTCCTTTAAAAAAGAAGGAAAATGTCTGCATTATTAAAATTTTTCTTGAAGTTTTACCAAATATACTTAAAAATAAGAAAAAAGCATAAATAAATCCTAGTATTTGTCCCATAAGTATCACCTACTATATTAGATTAGTTTACCCCAAAATTGACACCTTTATAATTTTGATTTATAATTATAGTCCAAGGAAGGTGATAAAATGGTGGAAGGTTATGAAAAAACTGGAAAAACAAAAGTATTTAATCCCGGACAGCATATTGTCATTGAATTAATACCAATTATGCCTAAAACAACAGATAGTATTTATAATCAAAGTGTAAAAATTCCGCAAATGGGTACTATTATTCCTGAAGAATATATCAAAATGGAAACAAAAACTATCGATAACGAAACTTATGGGACCTATTTAGCTATTGTTTCCGAAAACATCGTTCCGGTTGAAGCTAGCGAATATCAAATTACAGGTACTGATTTAATTGGCTATTATGATTACGGAAAGAAAGTTTTAGAAAAGGAAAATGAAAACGATAAAGTATTAAGTAAGTGCTTGTAATCTTACTTTTATTTTATTATAATTAAAGTATGAAAACAGTTAAAGCAGAAGTTATAAATGAAATTATTATTAATAAATCAAGGTTTATTACCATTTTAAGTTATGTTAGTTCAAAAGAAGAAGTAAATTCTTTATTAGAAAAGTATAAAAAAATATATAAGGATGCTACCCATTACTGCTTTGCTTATATCTTAGAAAGTACTGAAAAATATAATGATGATGGTGAACCAGCAGGAACGGCCGGAATGCCTATTTTAAATGTTTTACAAAAACACGAATTAACTAATGTCATATGTCTAGTAATTAGATATTTTGGCGGGATTAAACTAGGCGCAGGTGGACTTGTTAGAGCATATAGTAACAGCGCCTCTCTTGCTATTAAAGAAGCCAAAATAACAGATATTATAAATGGTTTTAATGTAACAATAACTTTTCCTTATGACAAGCAAAAAACAATCGATAATTTAAAACTAGATATTAAAGATAAAAGTTTTACCGATAAAATTACTTATAACTTTAATATCAGTAAAGAAGATTATTTAAATAAAAAAGATATTATCGATAAATATCTAACATATAAAATAGAAATAAAAATATTAAAGACGGATTAATCTCCGCCTTTTATTTAACAATTAGCTTCTTTTTCCGCATATTTAAAATTGTATTTATCAACCTTTTGCCCTTCTTCTTCGGTAATATGTTTAATACACACTCCGCCTGTCATTTCATCTTTTGTTTCTGGGTCAGTTAACTCACTACTATCTAAATAACCTTTAGTAGCTAAATCATCAACACTAATATATCCATTTTCAATACCTTCAGTTGCTTGATAATTTTTGGCCGCATCAATAATCGTATCTTCCTGCGTATCAGAAAGTGACGATTTAGAAGAATTTAAAATACTCATACCATTTGTAACCGCGATAACAGCTACTACCGCAAGGAGTGCTAAAACGGCGAGCAATTCAATTAAAGTAAAACCCTTCATTGACATTCTTCCCCTCCTATTTTATATTTATATTGATTACTTTCATAAGTAATACAAATTCTAGTATCTTCTTCTATTTCTGTATCCTTTTCTAAATCTTGAACCGTACTATCTTCTAAATAACCATAATCTTGTAAAGTTTTTATTGTAACATAATTTTGACTTGGAGCCATCCCGCCTTCTTCATCAGGAACTAACTCCAAATGTTCAGCTGCCCAAGTACGAGCAGCACTAATAATTTCGTTTTGTTGTTCTTCATTTAAATTTTCTCTTGACCTTGATAAAATATTATTAATACTAGGAACTATAATAAGTAAAAGCATCGCTAGTATCCCAATAACGGCAATTATTTCAATTAACGTAAATCCATTTTTTTTCATATTCTTCACCTATAATAAATTATAGAATAATTATCTAGTAAAGTCAATAAAAAGCGGAAACCTAATCCCGCTTCTTTTCTTTATATTCAGCATCCATTATCACACCATTTATTCTCATATTTTTCTTTGGTTTTGGCATTTCTTTCTTAAAAAATAATTTATAAAGCTTATAAATTATATAAGCTAAAATACCAAATAATAAGACAAAGATAAAAATATGAAAGAATAAAACTAGTAAAATAACAGCGATAATTACAACTAATATTCGTTTAATATAATCCATAAATCACCTACTCTAGTATTTGAAAATATTCACCAGAATCTAAATATAAAATACCTTTTTTATTATTGAACTCTTTAACTATGTCTAAATAATTATTAATTTTATCAAAAGTATCTAGTGTTAAATAAACATAATTACCATCATTCATCGTTAATAAAAATCTTTCCGTATCTACATCATTAGGGTCATACTTTATTTCTGAAATTCTTTTAACTATTTCATAGTCCATATTTTGAAAGCTTTTTAAAAATTTATCATAGCTTTTATCCGGAATATAATTTATAACTGTTGGGACAGCAAAATTATCAGAAACTTCTGTTTTATCAGCTAATACAGTTTTTCTAATTGGTACATAGTAAAATAGTGGTAAATTTTCAGTAATTTCAATATTTACTTCGGTTAATAAAGATTTGTGAACTTCAGCATTTTTAATATAAGGGTCTTTTTCTAATCGTTTTTCAATTGTACTTGATAAATTATCTAAACTACTAGGATAATCTTCTAAACCAGCTTTCTTGGTAATTTCCCATTCACTATATAATGTGTTACCACTAACTTTAATATTAGTAATTTTAATTTGTCTTAAACAAAATAGTAAAACTAAAATAAGAAAAATTATTAAAAACAATATCAAAAATCTTTTCTTATTAATTCTTCTTTTCTTAACCCTTTTTTTGGCCATATACTTCGCCCCTTTATTTGATAAGTTCACATATTTTATTATATATTATTTCGGCACTTTTCTCAACCTTGAATTTTTTTAAATTGTTTTTCATTTCTTTTTGATTATTAGTATTTAATCCTTCATCAATTTTTTTTATTAAAATATCTCCAGTTAAATCTTTTTCTTCTAACATAATAGCGGCCTTTTTACTAGTTAAATCTATAGCATTGATATACTGATGATTATTAGCTACATAAGGTGATGGAATTAATATACTTGGCACACCCAAAGCAATAATTTCACTTAAAGTTGACGCCCCAGCTCGTGAAATCATTAAATCAGTCTTTTTCATAAGCCTTGGAAGGTGTTCAAAAAAAGGCATTACTTTTATATTACTAGGTATTTTATTTTTCATAACTTCATCATAAGCATTCTTACCAGTTATCCATACTATTTCATAATCTTTATTTTTAAAATTTTTTAAATTACTTACTAAATATTTATTAATTGTCGAAGCTCCAAGAGACCCCATTACAATTAAAATTAATTTATTATTTAAAGATAAGCCTAATTCTTTTTTATCGGCTGGAACTGCTTTAGTAGCTTCTTCACTACAAGGATTCCCGGTTAAATAAGTTTTCGTTTTCGTTAAATACTTTTGACTACTAGCAAAAGACACGCCAATTAAATCACAGTACTTTTGTAAAAATTTATTAGATTTGCCTGGAATAGAATTTTGCTCGTGAATAAATGTCTTACAGCCAAGTTTTTTACCGGCAATAATTACCGGAACTGTAACATATCCACCCGCCCCAATAACAATATCCGGATTAAATTCTTTTATCCATTTTTTACAGTTTTGATAACCTTTTATCAAACATTTAACAGTTTTAAAATTTTTAAATAAATTCTTTTTATTTAATCCATATATTTCAATACTTTTAAAAGGAATTCCTAAAGGCGGAATAATATCTTTTTCCATTCGGTTATGCGTTCCAATATATAAAAACTCACTATTTGGTTCTTTTTCCTTAATCTTATTAATAATAGCTAGGGCTGGATAAATATGTCCACCTGTCCCTCCAGCGGCAATAACAACTTTCATAACATCACTCTTTCTATACTATAGTATATCATATTTTAGTCATTTATTTTCCTTGTTAAAAAAATTAATTAAGGTCTTAAAGAAGTAATTGGAATAATATATATACCAGTTTCTTTATCTTTTATAACCGCTTCATAGTGTCCAACAATAATGCACATAAACTTTGGTTTTTTATGAACATTTTCATAAAATTTGAGCAAACTCTTTTTCGCTTCCTCAACACTTTTATCACTTAATTTTATTTCTACAGCGCCATAGCTACCATCTCTAAATTCTAAAATCGCAGCTACTTCATCACCCGAGGTATTATCTCTAAAATGATATAAATGCCCATCTAAATAATCCATATATATTTTTAAATCTCTCGCTACTAAAGACTCAAACATTAAACCAAAAGTGTTGTAATCATTTAATAATTTAGAAATTGTTAAATCTAGGCTCGCACATGCTAGCGAAGGGTCAACCAGATGCCTTTTTGGAGACTTACCTATTCGTTTTGAAGAACGGTAGTTAATACTAAATGCTTCTTGGTTAGCAGTTAAATATAAACTATCAAGCACACTAATATAGTCAGCTACTGTTGCCCGGCTTTCTATTAATTCATCACCATTTTCATATTCTTCAATATCCTTAACAATAGTATCATTGCCAGCTACTGAAGATTCATTACGCGAAAGTGACCTAAGTAACATCCGCATTTTGTTTGAATCTCTTTTCTTATCTTTTCTTTCATTTATATCCCGGTTAACAACCGAATCAATATAACTTTTCGGAATAATACCAATATCCTCAATCTCTTTATCAATGTTTTCTGGGAAGCCACCTCTAATCACTAGTTTAGCTAATTCATCTAATTCAACCTTTCGAATATACTGACAATTAACTTTATCTTCTAACATTTCCGTAATTGAAACATCGCCAGAAGAATCCCCTGATTCATATAAACTCATAGGATACATTCTCATAGTAGCAATACGACCAGTTCCAGAGTGAAAAACTTCTTCCTCCATTTCTTGTTTAGTTAAAGTAGTAGAGCCTGTTAATATAAACTTTCCTTTTTCGTGATTACTATCACACTCGTGTCTAACAGCATCCCAAATGCTTGGAACTAACTGCCACTCATCAATAAGTTGTGGTCTTTCTTTCGTAAAAATGTATTTAGGGTCAACAGTCGCTAAATCACGCGGCCCTCTTTCAGTCATATAAGTAACACTATTAGCTTGATTAAGTGAAGACCATGTTTTCCCGCACCATTTTGGTCCTTCGATTGAAACAGCTCCAAAAATCGTCAAATATTTAGCAATTTTTTCATCAATCAATCTTGGGCGATAATCTTCTTTTTTTAAACTCATATATATCTTCCTTTCTATCTACATTATATCAGTTTATTATACACTTTTCAAGAATTTTAATGCGCACTTTTCCAAAGATTTGTTGTACACTTTTCCGAAAATTTGTTATACACTTTTCCAAACTATTTCAATAAAGTACTTACTGGCATTTTAGCTATCTTAAGATGTAAAAGCTGCATAAGCATTCTTATTAACAAAATACTAATAACTAAACTAATAAGAAGTGGCTTTAACGAAAAACTTAAAGTAATATCTAAAATTTCATTTAAAGCTCCAACAACAACACAATTAATAAAACAAACAATTGGTAAAGAAATAAAAAATGCTTTAAAAGTTAAAATTAGACTTTCATAAATAATTAAAGGATTAAAAGAAGCAAGTCCTAGGGCTTTTAAAATACCAAATTCTTTTTTTCGGTAACTAAAACTAATAAGTACTGTACTGATAATTGCTGATACTGCCACTAACATAATTAAAACAATTATACCTCCCATTAATATTTGAAAAACTAAAATAAAGTTATTAATTATTAAACTTGCTTTTTTCATATCGGTATAAGTTAAATTATCATATTTTAATAATTCATTTAATGGTAAATCATTTTTACTTTTAATAAACAAAGCATAACTGTAATCACAAACTTCTTCAATATTTGTTACGCCAACTATAAGATTATCAGGACTCACTAATAGTTCAAGTCCATAAGGAATAGCCGTAGTCTCTTTAAATTCTTTTTCTAAAACATTAATTTTATTTTTATAAAGTTTAGTATCTTCTTTAACAATTTTACCATCTTTTTCTTTAATGGAAGTTGCTTTGTTAACAAAGGTATTTTTTTCATTTTCAATAAATACCACATTAACTTTTTTCTCTTTATTATTTAAAGTATTATCTTTACTTATCGTTAAAGGTATTTGACAAGTTTTATATAAGGCGCTTTTTTCAGCATCATTTTCTGAAGCAAAATCTTCTAGTATTTTTTTAGCTTTAATACTTTTATCATTAATAACAATTTCGGCATCATAACTAGGTAAAGTTACATAATGTTTAATTATCTGCCGGCCATAATCTAAATACGTACTAAACGTTCCTATTAAAATAAAGCAAATGCTTAAACTAATAATTACCGGACGAAAATGACCGCGACTACGTTTATAATTGAAATAAGCTAACCTTAAATAAATATTTTTAAACCTTTTAACTTTTTTTAAAACTGTTCTTGGTTTTAAGGAGTTTACAATACTTTTTCTACGTACTTTAGCGCCAATTACTAAACAAATAAATAAGATAAAGATAAAAATAAATAAAATAGCTAAAATAACAAATTTAAAATTAATTATTAACTTTAAAGAAATAATATTTAAAGTTAAATGATTAATTAAATGTAAAGCCCCATTTATTAGTAAAGCACTGATAAATAGTGATAATATTAAAGCTAAAAATGATATTAATAATCCTTCGGTAAGTAAAAGTAATAAAATATTTTTATTAGTAAAACCAATGGTTTTTAAAATACCAAAATCTTTATATTTAGAAGTCAAAATAATATTATAAACACTAGAAATAATAATAATCCCCGCACTTAAAATCAAAATAAAAGAGATTAAAATTATCGTTTTAAACACATCTAAAACATTCTCATTTTGACTAACTCCATATAAAGATAATAAAGGCTCATTATAAGTAATATTTTCACATTTAATTTCTTTACACAATTTTTTTGTATTTTGATAAGTTTTACTTATTTCATTATAAGTAATTAAAACATCTTCTTCCCAGTCTATTTTTTTAATAAAAGAAACTGTTTTTAACCCTTTTAAATCCGTTTTAAGTTTAACATGATAATTGCCGTTTTCTTCTTTAACTTCTTCTAACATATAGCCATGAATACTGAATGTTAATAAAAGAGAAGAAAAAAATAAAATTCCGACAATACATATAGCTGTAAGAAAGGTAACTTCTTGTTTTTTATTATGCCATAAATAATTAATTATGAATTTTGACACTATCTTTAATTATTTTACCGTCTTTAAAAGTAATCACACGACTAGCTTTTTTAGCCAAATTTAAATCATGGGTCACCATAATAATAGTTTGTCCATTTTTATTATAGTGAAGTAATAAATCCATTATTTTCTTCGCACTTACACTATCTAAATTACCAGTTGGTTCATCAGCAAATAAAATAAGCGGATTATTGATTAAGGCTCGGCCGATTGCTACACGTTGCTGCTGACCGCCTGATAAATCATTAGGTAAACATTCTTCTTTAGCTTGTAAACCTAGTTTGGTAATCAATTTTTGATAATTTTCATCTTGCCGATTATTCGTCAAAAGTGTTGGGAGTAAAATATTTTCCTTAACTGTTAAAGTTGGAATTAAATTATAAAACTGATAAATAAAACCAATATTATCCCGGCGAAAGATTGTCATTTGCTTATCGTTTAATTTACAGATATCGGTCTTATTAATAATAATCTCCCCGCTATCAGCTTTATCTAACCCAGCCAAAAGATTTAACAAGGTACTTTTACCACTACCACTAGGACCAACAATGGCGATAAATTCACCTTTACGCACATTAAAACTAACGTTATTAACGGCTAAAATTTCACTATCTTTTTTACCATATTTTTTCGATAATTTTTTTATTTTTAATATTTCCATAATGCACCTCCTATTATTATCATACGACAAAAAAACAAAAATCCCTGCTTATTTTGGAAAAAAATTTGTTTTTTTTAATATTTTTATATATAATGATAGTAGAAAGGAACATAAAAATGAGTGGAATTGTTGGATATAATGGCCATAAAAATTCAATTACTATGGTTATGGACGGTTTAAATGCATTAGAATATCGTGGTTATGATTCAGCTGGAATAGCCTATCAAACCTGTAACCGGGTCGAAATTATTAAAATTAATGGCAAACTTAAAAGTTTAAAAAATAAAATAAAAAATAATATTACTACTAATTTAGGTCTTGGACATATTCGTTGGGCAACTAGTGGCCGGCCATCTGTTATTAATGCTCATCCGCATCACATTGGTAAATTTACCATTGTCCATAATGGGATTATTGAAAATTATATGGCTCTTAAAAAAATTTTAGAAAATGAAAATTATAAATTTAAATCAGAAACGGATACCGAAGTAATTGCCGCTTTACTAGATAAGTTATATTCAGAGAAAAATGATATTTTAAAGGTTCTAAATCAAATTAAAAAATTATTAGTTGGAACTTATGCGATTGCTTTAATTTGTGATGATATACCAGAGGCTATTTATGCGATTAAAAAAGATAGTCCCCTACTTATTGGATACGGTAATAATGAAAATTTTATCGTATCTGATTTGCCAGCAATGTTAAAACATACAAAAAAATACAGTGTTTTAAGTAATAATGATATTGCTGAAATTAAAGATAAAATAAATATTTATAACGAAAAATTAGAAATAATTCCCAAAGATATTTTAACTTATGATGGCGACATAGAAACTGCTGAAAAAAATGGTTATGAACATTTTATGCTTAAAGAAATATATGAAGAACCAAAAGTTATTAAAAATATTGTTAGACCGTTTTTAAAATTTGGCGCGGAATCACTTAACAATCTCCCTGACTTTACGCATTATCAAAGATTAATTTTAGTTGGTTCTGGTAGTGCTTATAATGCGGGATTAATTGGTAAAAAAATAATTGAAAAATACAGTAACTTTCCTATTTCGGTTGAACGGTCAAGTGAATTTCGTTATAGTGATATTTATTTAGATAAAAACACTTTAGTTATTTTTATATCCCAATCAGGAGAAACCATTGACACATTAGCTTCATTAAAAAAAGTTAAAGAAGAAAATATCCCTAATTTAGCAATTGTCAATATTATGGCTTCTTCTATTGCCAGGGAAGCTGATAAGGTTATTGACCTCAAAGCTGGACCAGAAGTGGCCGTTACAACTACTAAAGCATTTTTAAGTCAAATAGCTATTTTAAGTTTAATGGCTTTAAATAGTGCTTATAAAACAAAAAAGATTAGTAGTAAAGAATTAGATAAAATTATTAATGACTTTGAAAAGTTACCAAAAGTATTAGAAGAAACAATTGATTTAAATTATAAAAATATAGCTAAAATACTAGCTAAAAATAGTGTTTGCTTTTATACTGGCCGCGGAATTGATTATGCTTTAAGTATGGAAGGAGCACTTAAATTAAAAGAAATTGCTTATATTAACAGTATTTGTGACCCGGCTGGTGAACTAAAACATAGTACTATTTCTCTTATTAATAATAAAACACCTGTTATAGGTGTGATTACAGACAAAAAAATTGCTAGTAAAACAATTAGCAATATTAAAGAGGTTAAAGCCAGAGGCGCCTTTGTTATTTTAATTGTTACCGATAATATTACTGAAGATTTATCTTGTGCTGACCGCATAATTAAAGTGCCTACTGGTAATGATTTTACTCAAAGTATTATTGCTACTATTCCATTACAACTGATTAGTTATGAAACAGCTAAAATATTAAAACACAATATTGATAAACCTAAAAATTTAGCAAAAGCAGTTATCGTTGAATAAAACGGTAACTGTTTTATTGTATGAAGTCCCCTTCACTATATACGTAATAACACACTTTACTATCATTGTCAATGTATTTATCAAAGTTATATAATTGTTCAAAAAAACATTGACAGTGATAAATGAATTAGATATAATTAACCTAGGAATACTTAACAGTTGGGTGGGAGCCAAACTTCAAACGAAGGGAGGCGATGTTTATGAATAAAAGAGAAAAATCCTTTTATACCATAATAATCCTCCTATTTATAATAGTATTTATTTTACTATTTAAATAGACAAGGCCACCTAACAAGACGTTAGGTGGCTTATAAAACAACAATTATAGGCTACACTCAACGTATTCATGTTAAGTGTTCCTTTTTTATTATATGAAGTCCCCTTCACTATATACATAATAACACACTTTACTGTCATTGTCAATGTGTTTATCAAAGTTATGTAATTGTTTGAAAAACATTGACGGTGATAAATGAATCAGATATAATGATTACAGGAATACTTAACAGTTGGGTGGTAGCCAATCCTCAAAAATGGAGGGAGGCGATAGTATGTCCAAGAAGGATTTTTTAATTCTATCTTTGATTATTATGATTTTTTTCTCTTGTTCTTACTTTCTACTTTATTAGAAATAATAAAATAGAAAACACCACCTAACACATCTGTGATAGGTGGTCGTCAATAAAAAATAAAATATTGGCTACACTCAACATAGCTGTTGTTAAGCGTTCCTTTTTATTATATGAAGTTTCCTTCACTATATACATTATATTATTTTTAATTACTTTTGTCAATGATAATTTAAATTAATTTTCAAAGGTTAAATAGCATCCCTCTTTTGATTTATCTGTTACTTTAGGTGTTTTATCATTAACTTCTTTTTCAACGCATTTACCACTACGATTATCAAAAATAGCCATGGTAACTTCCCCATTTACTTTGATTAAAATATTACCACTATCAGGATGTTTTCCTTTATAATCTAAATAATTTTTAGTTTCCAAAGAAACACCATCTGTCGTTTCATTACTTTTTATTTTACTATTTTCATAAGTAACATAAAGTGGTAAAACTTTTTCATCATCCATCGATGAAGCCGCATAGTAATTGGCAGCCGATTTATTAATTGTTGAAGCGGTATCTAAAAAAGCTTTTTCATTTGCTTGTGCAACTACATTTAAAATCATAGGCACAGTAATAATTGCTAAAATACCAATTAAAGCGAGTACTAGCATTAATTCCATTAAACTAAAACCTTTTTTATTCATTAAGCACCATCCTCACTCGTACTACAATGTTCCGGACAAGTTGCCGTTTCATCATTCGGTGTATATGTTCCAGTACTACTAATAGTATCATTAGCAAGTTCGCAATCATTACAAACAATTGTTGTCGATATATAACCTTCTTCCATTAAAGTTTTAACCGTAACTGATTCTATATTAGTATCATCCTTATGGTCATTAAAATAAGAAGAAGCCGCACTCTTTAAAAAATTTTGTGTTTCCGTATCAACTTTTTTATTAGAATTATCTAAAACATTTAAGATGGCTGGTAAAGCAATTAGACTAAGCATTGCTAGAATAACAACTGTTCCGATTAATTCAATTAAAGTAAATCCTTTATTCATATCTTTCACCCTACCCTTATTATAGCACATTTTCCTTAGAACAAAAATGCCAAAATAAATTTTGACATTAGCTTCTCTCACGAGAAGCTGTTTCTACTTCACAGATTCCTTAGGACTCTCCGTAGACCAATATCGGGTGGTCGCCATCCTACTTTATTTAATGTCTAAATTTATTTT
>CALVRT010000032.1 GCA_944358735.1 uncultured Bacilli bacterium
TTAATAGCAGCTATTAATAACAATTTAGAAGAAGAATCAAAAATTCAAATTAACTCAACTGTCGATACGGCTACAACTTCAAGGTTAGCTCGTTATTTCAACTTTGCTAGTTATAGTATTATGGCAGTTGTAATATTCATTATTTGTTTAGTTTTATCTAGTTTTCATGAAAAATCAGTTAATAAAAGAATTATTATCAGTAGTATGAATTATAGAAAACATAATCAATTAATATTAGCTTCTAGCTTTTTATATTCGGTTATTGTCTGGATATTATATGTTGTTTTAGGAATTATCCTGTTTGGTGATGCTTTATTTAATTTAAGAGGTCTTATCTATATTTTAAATACCTTTGTTTTTACTTTCTGTGCGTTAACAATAGCTATTTTAATATCAACTTTAGTTAAAAATAAAGATACCATTAGTGGTATTGTTAATGTAGTAGCATTAGGTTCAGCTTTCTTATGTGGGGCTTTTGTACCGACTGAATTATTGCCAGATATGGTTTTAAATATCGCGCATATTTTACCAGCTTATTGGTATATAAACTCTAATGAATTACTTGCTAGTATCGAAGTTATTAATTTTAATACTTTACAACCAGTTTTTATTAATTCATTAGTAATAATCGGATTTGCTTGTCTATTTATCGTTATTAATAACATTGTTTTAAAGAAAAAACAGATAGTAGGGTAATATATGGCTAATTTTATTTGGTATGGTAGTTGTCATGATAGTTTATAAAAAAACTTATAATTTATATGTAGATCACAATCTACTTTTTTTTCGCCTAAAAATTGTGGTATAATAAAATAAATTTAAAACAACGAAAATTCAACTAGTAAGAAATTCTTACTAGTTCAAAAGGAAGGCAATAGCGAAATAAAGAGAAATGTTCAATATTATCATTTCGATATGGTCATTTCTATTGAATATAGAGATAATTCTGATAAGCTGTTGAGTTTGAAGATTGGCAACCTATATACTAAAAAGATTATATAATTGATAAAAAGAAAAAGGCTAATGGTGCTTTATTTTAAAGGAAAAATTAGTAAACATATTGATGTTAAAATAACTGAAGAAAAAGAAATTAATAGTGATTTTATTATTGTATTTTTATCACAATTTAAGGAGGATGATTCGATTGGAACATAATAATGTAGTAGAAAATAAAATTTTTATATATGAATCAGATGATGATATTAAAGTTGAAGTTATCTTGGAAGAAGAAAATATTTGGCTTACTCAAGAGCAAATAAGTAAATTGTATAATAAAGCTAAATCTACAATTAATGAGCATATAAAGAATATTTATTTGGAACACGAATTATTGGAAGCGGACACTATGAGAAAATTCGGAAATTCCGAATTTTCCACTAAGCCAACAAATTATTATAATTTAGATATGATAATTGCTATTGGTTTTCGCGTAAAATCTAAAGAAGGTACTAAATTTAGAATTTGGGCTAATGAGAAATTAAAAGAATACTTAGTAAAAGGATATAATCTAAATGTAGAAAGATTTAAAAATAATGGTAATGATCCTTACTTTGATGAACTTCTTGATAAAATAAGAGACATAAGGTCAAGTGAAAAAGTTTTCTGGAGAAAAATATTAGATATATATGCAACTTCTGTTGATTATAATCCCCAAAAAGAAATTACAATTAATTTTTTCAAGACAATTCAAAATAAAATGCACTATGCTGTTTCAAATAATACTGCTGCTGAAATAGTTTATAATAGGGTCGATAGTAAAAAGGATAATATTGGACTGACAAGCTTTAAAGGAGATATTCCTACCAGAAAAGAAACAGAAATTGCCAAAAACTATTTAACCTATGAAGAATTGCAGGTTTTAAATCGATTGGTGTCTGCATATCTTGATATTGCTGAAATAAATGCATTAAAAAGAAAGGTAATGACTATGCAAGATTGGATTCATGAATTAGACAGTTTTTTGAAAATGACACATAATGATATATTACATACAAAAGGAACTGTTTCTCATGAAGAAGCCTTAAAAAAAGCTCATGCAGAATATGATAAATATATGCAAAATCATTTAACTAGAGCTGAGAAGGATTATTTAGAAATTATGAATATAGAACTTAAGGAAATAGAAAAAAATAATTAATGACATTGGTTCAATTATATGGAGAAATTCTCTTAATGGTAAAAATCTTGAAACAGACGTGGTAATAGCTAAAAATTACTTAAGCAAAGATGAGTTAGAAAGTTTAGAGCATATTTAATGCTGGAAAAATATCTCACAAAATAGCCTGTGATAAAGCATTAACTGAATTCAAGAAATATAGAGTTAAACAGGATAAGTTGTATGAATATGATTTTGATTTGTTATTAAAAGAAATAGATAAATAGTAATTTGCTGAACTTAATGATGATGTTTTATTTGGAGAAGTTTGGTCAAGAGAAGATCAACTAGATTTAAAAACTCGTTCGATCATTACGGTTACAGCATTGATGAGCAAAGGTATTTTAGATGAAAGTTTGAGAAGTCACTTAATCAATGCCAAAAAAAATGGAGTTTCAAAAGACGAATTAGTCGAAGTGATTACTCATGTAGCATTTTATGCGGGATGGCCGAACGCTTGGGCTGTCTTTCGAATGGCTAAGGAGGTTTATGAAAATGAATAAAGAACAATTTGAACAGTCAAATATTTTTGGTTTAGGAGAAGAAAATAAGGATTTTGCCCAATATTTTATAGGGAAGTCATATTTGAATATGTTAGCTAAAACTGATAATGGAATCAGTTTTGCTAATGTGACGTTTGAACCTAAATGTAGAAATAATTGGCATATTCACCGTGCGAAATCTGGTGGCGGTCAAGTTCTTATTTGTGTGGCTGGAAGTGGTTGGTATCAAGAAGAAGGGAAAGATGCAATTAGCTTAGATGCAGGAAAAATTATTGTAATACCAGCAAATGTTAAGCATTGGCACGGGGCTAAAAAAGATTCATGGTTTAGTCACATTGCAGTAGAAATTCCAGGTGAAGAAACTTCAAATGAATGGTGCGAACCAGTTAACGATGAAGAATATAATAAACTATAAATAATAAGCATCCTGCTATTTTTATAAAGAAAACTATTTCAAGGTTAAATATTGAAATAGTTTTTAAATATTAATCAAAATGTTATTGACAAACAAAGTTTCGTTATATATAATTTTAGATAGGTAAGAAAATAAAACATCTAAATATATTAATTTAAATTACTAAAAAAGTTAACGAAATTTAAGGCGTTAGAAATTTTTATTATGAAAGTTGGAAGGTAAATGATGTACAAGACAAATTATGATTCACCAGTTGGACAGTTATTATTGACAAGTGATGGTGAAAGTTTAACTAGTTTATGGATAAAAAATCAAAAATATTATCTTTATAAAATAGATGATGAGTTAATAGATAATGATGATTTAGAAATATTTAACCAAGTTAAAAGTTGGCTAGATAAATATTTTAATGGTGAAAAAATTGCTATCAATAATCTAAAACTAAAACCACAAGGGACAAAATTTCAAAAAGAAGTGTGGAAGATATTGTGCAATATTCCGTATGGAGAGACTATAACATATAAAGATATCGCCAATAAAATAACTAAAAATTTACGCAAAGATAAAATGTCTGCTCAAGCAGTAGGGGGAGCAGTTGGGCATAATCCTATTTCTATTATTATTCCTTGTCACCGTGTTGTCGGTACCAATGGTAATTTAACCGGATATGCAGGAGGAATTGATAAAAAAATTAGATTATTACAAATTGAAGGTCATGATATGACGAAGTTTTCATATAAGAATTGAAGTGAATTAATTATGGTTCTTTTTGTAAGTGGTCGGACTGACATAATCGCATTTTATTCCGATTGGTTTATTAAA
>CALVRT010000033.1 GCA_944358735.1 uncultured Bacilli bacterium
ACTACATTTTATTTTCCCGTTTTTTTCAGTTAACATACTGCCACACTCTGGACATTTTTCACCAGTTGGTTTATCCCAGTAAGCGGTTTTACATTTAGGATAATTGTTGCAACCATAGAAAAATTTGCCCCGTTTACTTCTTTTTTCCACAATTTTTCCGTCCTCACAATTTGGGCAGTCACAAATAATTGCTTCTTCTTTAGGTTCTTGTTTAATATATTTACATTTTGGAAAATTACTGCAAGCGACAAACTCACCGTATCTTCCTTTTCTAATAACTAAAGGATGGCCGCATTCTGGACACATTTCTCCCGTTTCTTTAACTTCTTTTTTCGGTAATTTTTCTAAAGCATCTTCAACAGCTGGTTCAAAATCTTTATAAAAGTCATCTAAAACTTCATACCACACTTCTTTACCTTCAGCAATTTCATCAAGTTCATTTTCCATATTAGCTGTGTATTCGACATTAATCAAATTAGAAAAACACTCTTGAAGCCGGTCGGTAACTTCAATACCAATTTCGGTTGGCACAAATTTTTTCTTATCTAAAACAACATAACCTCGTTTTTTAATATTGCTGACAATAGTGGCATAAGTACTAGGACGTCCAATACCTGATTCTTTTAAAGCTTTAATTAAAGACGCTTCAGTAAATCTCGCTGGTGGCTGGGTAAAGTGCTGCTCTTTAATAATTTCATTTGACACAATAACTTTGGATTTATAAGTATCAAATGGTGGTAAAATAGTGTCTTTTGTATCTTCATAATCTTTATATACTTTTAAATAACCATCGAAAACAACAATTTGACCAGTAGCTTTAAACTGATAATCATTATTATTTAAAATAACCGTTGTACCTTCTACTTTCGCACTAGCCATAAGACTAGCTAAAGCTCTATAATAAATCATCCTATATAATTTAAATTCATCATTAGATAAATATGGTTTTACACTTTCTGGAGTTCTTCTAATACTAGTTGGTCTAATTGCTTCGTGGGCATCTTGAACATTAGAATTATTTTTAGAAGTTTTAACGCTTCCTGTATATTCTTTACCATATTTGCCTTCAATAAATTTATATGTGTCACTAATAAAATCATTAGAAAGACGAATTGAATCCGTACGCATATAAGTAATTAAACCGACGGTTTCATTTTCTAAATCCACACCTTCATATAACTTTTGAGCAACCATCATTGTTTTAGAAGCTGACATATTTAATTTGTTTGACGCATCTTGTTGCAAGCTACTAGTAATATAAGGGACTTTAGAAGCTTTATTTTTAAGCTTTTTATCAATACTTTCTAGTTCAAAGGCTTTAGATAATTTTTCATAAATACTATTAGCTTCCGCTTCATTTTTAATTTCGATATTTTTATGTTTATACTGAAATAAATCAGCTTTAAAATCATTAAAATCAGCGGTAATAGTCCAGTATTCTTCCGCGTTAAATTTTTCTATTTCTCTTTCCCGGTCAACTATTAATTTTAAAGCGACACTTTGAACCCTACCCGCACTTGTTCCAGCGGTTTTTGACTTAATTAATTTACTTAAACGAAAACCAATAATTCTATCTAATATTCTTCTTGTTTCCTGACTATTAACTAAATCTTGGTCGATTTTTCTTTCATGTTTAAATGCTTCGGTAATCGCATTTTTCGTAATTTCATTAAAAGTTACCCGGCTATATTTACTATCATCTAAACCTAAAGCATCGTATAAATGCCAGCTAATCGCTTCCCCTTCTCTATCAGGGTCGGTTGCCAGAATAACTTTATCGGCTTTTTTCGCTTCTTTTTTTAATTCATCAATAACACTTTTTTTACCTTTAATTGTTTTATAATCTGGTTTAAAATGATTGTCAATATCAACTCCAAGACCAAATTTACCTTTAGTTGATAAATCACGAATATGCCCTTTGCTAGATGAAACAATATAATCGCTTCCTAAATATTTTCCAATTGATTTTACTTTAGTTGGTGACTCCACAATAACTAAATTCTTTGCCATATAATAGTCTCCTTTCGTTTCACATTAATATATTTTATACACCATTATTTTATGCTTGTCAATTGTTTTTTTTCAAAATAAGAATTATCGCTGACGATCATTAGCTTTTTTAAAAAGTAACATTGTGGCGTTATCTTTACCAGGAACCGTAAAATCATTTATTTGATGCATCCGATTAGCAAATCTTTTTCGCGCTTCTTCGGAAATGTATTCTGGCCCTGAGTTAACGGCCTCATTAATTATTTTAAGCAAAGCTTCAGCTGGCCTATTTTTATCATAAATAAATTTAATTTTATCATCCGAAACAATATCCGTAATACCATCGGTAAATAAAAGTAACGCTTCATAATCATCATTACTAACTACTGTAACATCAGGTCGAAAATTATCTTCACTAGTTCCAATACTTCGGCTAATATAACTATTACCTTTCATAAAACGAAGATCATCTTTTAAAATACTATCAGGGTCATTATATTTAAACCACATTAAATGGTCAGCGGTTACTTGTTTTAAATCACCTTGACTAACGATATAGCCCCGAGAATCACCTGAATTAGCAATCAAAGTCTTCTTTTCTCCAGTAATCGCACACACTAATGTTGTTCCCGCTTTACCATTATATTTTTCAAGTAAATCTTTATTAATTTCGCGCATTTTACCCCAAAAAACTGATTTTAAAGTGGGCATTGTATTTATATAAGAGACAGGTAAAGTTTGGAACCAACTAGCAAGTTCGCTAGTTAAATACTCCGCACCATTCGCTCCATATAAAGCATCACTAGTTCCATCAGCGACAGCGAATAATCTTAAATTTTGATTATCAGGATGACTAATTATTACCGCACTATCATCATTATTTTTATGAAAAGTTTCATTACCAGTATGCGATATATAACCGAGAAAATTATTGTCAATTATCCTAGTAACCATTATTTGATTAGAGTTTTCGTTTAATTTATACATAATTAGCTCCCTTCATGTATATAATACAATATTTGGAAACAAAAGTAAAACCATTTACAAATTATTAAGGAAATGATAAAATAACTTATTGTTTGAAGGAGAAATAAAATGACAGATATTAATAAAATTATTTTAAGTAAAATGCTTGATGGTAAAAGCGTTGGAGAAATTGCTAGAGACTTAAACAAAAATCCCATACATATTCATAGAAGAATCAAACAAATTATAAACTCTGGTTATGCTTTTACTAGAGAAATAAAGGATAGCGGTGAAATTTGCTATAATCCGGAATATGCTTTAAAAATTCCCGAAGCTAATACCGCTCACATTAAACTAGCTGACAATCATTTTAAAGCCATGTTGATTTCTGATTTACATTTAGGTAATGAATACCAAAATATTCGTTACTTAAACATGATATACGATTACTGCGCGAAAGAAGGTATTCATATTATTATCAATGCTGGTGATGTTATCGACGGAACTTTTAGTAAAAGCAAACAAAAAATAGATAATCCGGAAAAACAAATTACTTATACTATTAAAAATTATCCATTTGATGAAAATATTTTAAATTTAATTTGTTTTGGTAATCACGATTACAGTGCTTTTGAGAACTTTAGTATTGATATAAATACAATGTTAAATAGTGCCAGACCAGATTTAATTGGTTTAGGTTTTGGTATCAGCATTATTAATATTGAAAATGACCAACTATTTATTAAACATCCAATTAATAATCTAAATTTAAAAACAATCAACCGTAAACTAATTATTTGTGGTCATAAGCACAAAGCAGCTATTTATGATAAACAAGGAACTTTACTTATTCATGTTCCAAGTTTAAGTGATTTATGTTTTGACAGTAAGCAAAAAAAACCTGGGGCAATTATTATGGAATTAAGTTTTAATAAAGGTTTGATGCGAACTGGATATTTTGAACAATTACTAGTAAGTGGTGGAATTTCGACAATTTGTGAAAGTGAATTCGACCTAGATTTAAATCATGATTTATTAACTGAAGACGATGTTATTGAAAAGGCCAAAGTAAAAACTTTACAAAGCCGGCAAATGAGTCAAATTGATAAATTTAATGAACGTTATCATCGTTAAATACCCTATGAAACTGCTATTTATGCAGTTTTTTTCATTTTTTTTCAAAAATTAAAAAATCTCCTATAATACTATATAGAAGGGTATTTTCCCTTCTAGGAGCGAAGGCACGGATAAGAATGTTACATTTCAGCACAAATAAACTAAAAGAAGGAGTGATATTATTAAAAAAGAAAAAACATATACTGGCTTAAGTGATGTGATATTTAAATAAACTTTTTGTATGAAAATGTTTAAAAAAATTTTTAGAAGAAGTTTTAGAGATGAAAATAAATCATTTAGAAATAATTACCCCAGTTATTAGAATAGAAAATGTTAGGGAGTGGCAAAAAACGGTAGATTTATTAGTTAGAGCTGATAATACTATTATTAATGTAGAATTAAATAAGTTTTTCTATAAAAGATTATATTATCGTAACTTTACATATATGACAGCCGTATATCAGACTTATATGAAAAGAGTAATAGATGATGATAATGAACTACCAGCATTTATTCAATTAAATTTAAACTCTAACTTGCCCAAAAGGTATAAGTATGAAGATTATGATTATGAAGTATGTGATAAAGTGAAAGAAGATAATATGGTAAATAATATAAATTTAATCTCTTTTGATATAGACAAGGTTACCAAAAAGTATTATAATAAAGGTAACCAGAAAGCCCTGGAAGATGCGTCAAGATACGCCAAATACTTAATAATGCTTAATTTAACTGGTGAAGAATTACAAAACTATTGACAAAGTAATGACAGCATATGCTAAAAGATTTAATGACTTAACAAGTGAAAATATAGCGGGTCTTTGGTTTGACCCAGAAACTAATGAACAAATGGTTAGAAATATGATTAAAAATGAGGCTTTTGATAATGGTGAGAAAATAGGTATCATCAAAGGAGAAAATAACGGAATACAAAAGTTGCGAAAAATATGCTTAAAAAGAAAACACCATTTAAAGAGATTTCTGAATTAACTGGATTATCAGAACAAGAAGTATATAATTTGCAAAAGTCATTATAATTATTAACAAATTAAAGTTTTTAAACTGAAAACAAGCAGGCTAGATTTAGCCTGCTTATTTAATATTTACCACATTTACTACCCCACGAATCAACAATTTTATTATTACGATATATTTTAAGAAGTTCACAGTTATTCGCGCACCTATTACATTCGAACGCTTTTGTATGAAATTCTATATCATCAAGTTCTAAAGAATAAGTCTTCCCGGTTTTATTTTTTCGAGCCAGCACCGCAATGCCAATCGCGCCCATTAAATGACTATTTTCATCAACAATAACCTTCTGGCCTAAAATCTCTTCAAAGTATTTGACAACGCCTTTATTTTTACTTACTCCCCCCTGAAAAATAATTGGACTAATAATTTTCTTTCCTTTACCGACATTATTTAAGTAATTAATAACAACACTTCGGCAAAGTCCTGCGATAATATCTTTAGTTTGATAACCAGACTGAGCTTTATGAACTAAATCCGATTCCGCAAAGACTGTACATCTAGCCGCAATTTTAACTGGACTTGTACTTTCCGCGGCATATTTACCAAACTCTTTAACATCCAGCCCTAGTCTTTTAGCTTGACTAGATAAAAAAGCTCCAGTTCCTGCCGCACATAAAGTATTCATCGCATAATTAGTAATAATTCCGTTTTTAAGTAAAATTATTTTAGA
>CALVRT010000034.1 GCA_944358735.1 uncultured Bacilli bacterium
AGCAGTACAATATTTCCTTTTTGCAGCAAGTGTAGGTATTGAAGCAGTAATTATTTATATTGCAACAAATATTTATGCAATAGGATTACAAGGATTAAGCGAAACTGTTGCTTCTACAAATGCAATATCTACTATTGTTGCTATGCTATTCTTAAATGGAATGTATTTAGCAGTAATTCAATATGGTAGCCAATTTGCAGAAAAACTAACAGGAGGTCATTAATTATGGATGATATAGAAATAACAGTATTTGATGAAATTAAAGATTATAAAGAAAAAATCTACTTCTTTAATTTTAGACAATGGATATTTGCTATTTTAATAGCTGTTATAGTTATTCCAACATATATCATTTTAAAAGATAAGATTGGAGAAGAAATTACAAGTTATATAGTAATTGCAATTGCAGGTAGTCTTGGATTTATTGGGTTTGTGAAAATTCATGAATTAGAAGCAGAAAAAATATTGCCATATTGGTTTAGACACTATTTTTTATTTGCTAAGCCAATTCATTATATTAGTGATGAAGAATATAAACTTCTTCATGAAAAAAAGAAAAAAGGAAAGAAAAGTAAAAGTCGTCAAATGCAGAAAATAGATAAACAAAGTGCAAAAGAAATAAAAAGAAAGCAAA
Organism: uncultured Bacilli bacterium; assembly: GCA_944358735.1. Lineage (GTDB taxonomy): Bacteria > Bacillota_I > Bacilli_A > RF39 > UBA660 > Coprosoma. The sequence goes on from CALVRT010000034.1 coordinate 635, forward strand.
AACAAGAAAAATTACTTATGAAAGCTAAAAAGAAATATGGAATAACTGAAAATGCTGAAATTATAAGAAGTAATAAAACAAAAGATATCATAGAAAAGACAGATAAAAAGGATAATGAATTAATTGAAAAAATATCCAAATTAACAAAAGAAGAACAAGAAGTATTATTAAAATTGCTTGGGAGATGATAAATATACAAGATTTAACTGAATGGGAATATAAATTCCTTAAATATTATTTAGATAAATTCAATGCTAAGTGGATGCGTGTTTTTAATAACAAGCATCCACTTTTAGCAACTAGAGTTGATTTATATACAGTTTACAAAAGGAAACTAAAACATCAGCCTATAACAGAAAGCTTAACATATTCAAATATGTTTAAGCAGTTAGATGAAGGAACATGGTATTTTATTCCTAATCTTCTAAAAAACAGTAAGGAGGATTGATAAATTGCCTAAAAAAACAAAGGTAAAAGCTAATAAAAATAAATTAAAAAAAGAAACAATGTTAGATAAAATAAAAAAATTTTTTAATAAATTTAAAATTGCAAAACCAAAAACTACGTCACAAATAATAAGAATGTTTTTCAAAGATTTTGATGAACAAAATTGTATTATGCAATTAGATAAAAATCATTATTCAGTTTGCTTTGAATATCAAGATATTTCATTTGCTAAAGCGAACTATGAAACACAAGAAAATATTTTTTTAAAGTGGGTTGAATATTTACATTCTTTTAACTATAACGATCATATTCAAGTTGTTTATGCTGGTAGGCCAGTCAAAAGATCTGATTATAAAAAAGATTATATTTATGATGAAGAAAAATTTAGTGGAAATGAAAAGAAAATTGCAAATGAATTTAATAGGTTAATTGAAACGACATTAGGAAATAAAGAGAAAATATTAAAAGAAACAAGACTAATTGTAATAACTACTAAAGCAGAAAGTTTAAAAGATGCACAAGATATTTTTATGCAATATCAATTGCGAACAGAAGAAAAATTTAAGGAACTAAAGTCTAAAATAAGAAGAGTAAGTATAGATGAAAGATTAAAAACTCTATACAATTTATTTCACAATGATTTATTAGAAAAGGATATTTTGAAAAATATAACTGAAATTACTAAAAATCATAATTTAAGTATTTATGATGTATTAGCACCAAAAGATGATGTTATATTAAAAGAAAAAAATTATATTAATATTGGAAATAAAAAATATGTAAGAGTTTTATATGTGGCTAGACTCCCAAAATCTGTAACACCTAGATTTTATAACAGAATTACAACAATTGAAAATTGCAATATAATAACCACTTTAAATATAACACCAACAGACCCAGCAAAAGTAATTAAAATGGTAAATAAGAAAATAAGTGGTATGAAAACAGAAAGGCTTGAAAAAATAAAAAAAGCTAACAAAAACAATTATAGTTATGAAGCAGTAAAAGATGAAAAATTAGAAGATTCAATAAGAGATGCACAAAATTTAAGAGATGCTTTACAAAAGAAAAAACAAAAATTATTTACTAATAATGTTTTAATTTGTATTCAAGCAGATAGTATTGAAGAATTAGATAAGACCACAAAAGTAATAAAAAGTATTGGTAATGAACATTTAATTACAATATATAATTTAGATTGGCAACAATTAGAGGGAGTTCAAAATTGTTTGCCTTTTGGATGGAATACTTTACAAATACAACGATCTTTGACTTCTGAATCTACTGCGACAAATATACCATTTAATACAAAAGATTTAATGCACCCAAATTCAATATATCATGGAATCAATTTGGTATCTAAAAATCCAGTATTCTGTGATAGAAAAAAATTGTTGAATGGAAACGGTTGTGTACTTGCAACATCAGGAGCAGGAAAATCATTTTCTATTAAAGTAATAATAGAGCAAGTATTGCTTCGCTATCCACAAGATGAGGTTGTGATTTTGGACCCACAACGGCGAATACCAGCCATTAATAGAGGCTTTTAATGGGCAAACATTAAATATAAGTACATCGACTAATACATATATAAATCCATTTGATAGTTCACTTCAATATGAAAAAGATAGTGATGATGCTTTAAATAACAAGATAGAGTTTTCACTTGCATTTATTGAATCAATTGTTTCTAG
>CALVRT010000035.1 GCA_944358735.1 uncultured Bacilli bacterium
TGTTACGATAACCTCTTATTTTTACTTCTTTTAATTTTGGTAAAGTAATTATTTTATTCTTTAAATCTAATTTAATACTTTCATAAGTTTTGCCATTATAGGTACTTTTAATATTATTAGTTTTATAGCTATCACAAACACCTTTAGCTTTAAATCTTGGAAAACCACTGCCGTTATGAAATAGATTTTGATAAGCATTGTCTAAATTTTTTACACTGTTTCTTAAAGCACAACTATCTACTTCTTTAAGCCAAGGATTTTCTTTAGCTAACTCCGGTATTGTTTTCATTTGGTCATAATCACTTTTACTTTTACCAGTTTCTTTATATTCTTCTATTTTATCAGCTAAAAAATGATTATATATAAACCTTGAACAGCCAATAGTTTTATTAATTAATATTTCCTGGTCCTTAGTAGGATACATTCTAAATACATAGCCTTTAAATTCTCTCATAACTATCACCTTAGGTAATTATTATACACTACGAACAAAAGTATGTCAATATGATTTTTTGTTTTTTCAAAAGTATGACTTTCCTATTATATAAAAAAAATTAGATTATCCAACTTTATGAAAATCTAATCTTAATTTATCAGCTAAAGTTACCACAAATTCAGAGTTCGTTGGTTTAGCTTTATCAATATCCACACTATAACCAAAAAGTTCTTCCATAAAATCTAAATTACCACGATTCCAACTAACTTCTATGGCATGTCTAATGGCTCTTTCAACTCTGGAAACAGTTGTATTAAATTTTTTGGCTAGTTCAGGATATAATTCTTTGGTAATACCACCAATAACTTCCGGTTTATCAAAAATAATGTTAACAGCTTCTCTAATATATTGATAGCCTTTTATATGTGAAGGTATACCTAACTCGTGAAGCATTTTCGTAATCGAAACTTGTAAATTACTATTATAAAAATCAATACTTTTATTGTCGTCTTTTTTATCAAAAACATCTAATATGCGTTTATTTAAATCATCTAAATCAAAAGGTTTTAAAATATAATAATTAACACCAAACTCGGAAACTTCACGAATAACTTCAGCAGCATTGTAACTTGTAGCGACAATAACATTTTTTACAATGCCTCGCTTTTGCATTTCCGTTAACACATAAATTCCATCTTTTTTAGGCATAATTAAATCTAAAAGAACTAAATCAATTTTATCATTATTTTCCTCTAACACTTTTATACCTTCAAGGCCATCATAAGCTTCAAAAGCAATGTTAACAGTACCATTAATTTTAAAATACTCCTTCACCATTTTTATTAAATTTACATTGTCATCAATCATTAATATGTTTATTTTTTTCATCTCTTATCTCTCCTTCTATTCTAAATTAATTATACAAAACCTTGACACTTTTAGCTAGAGTAAAAATTAGCTAGTTTTGTCGAATTAAAAAAGAAGCCATACTAACATACAACTTCTAACAACCTTACTACTTCTTTTGGGTCTATAGATGATTTTCCAATTAAAAAGCCATCTAAATTTTTTATTTGCATAAGCTTTTCTATATTTTCAGAATTAACACTACCACCATATAAAACTTTAACGTGATATTTATTTTTTAATTCATTAATTTTTGTTTCTATTTCCTCTATTGGTTTTAACTGCCCAGTTCCAATTGAGCATACCGGTTCATAAGCAATAATAATATCATTTGGTAAATTATCTACTTTAGTTTCATCTAAACATAAAACAACCTCTAATTGATATTTACGGGCTTGTTTTATTTTAAGTAAAACATCATCCCAATTTTCTTTAAGTTCACTATGATTAATTAAAACATATTTTGCTCCAATACTTCTAGCTTGACTCGCACTTACTTCACCAGTATAAGCTCCATTATCATTTTGACAAATATTTTGAACGCCAACGGTAAAACCTTTATTTATAAACTCTAGTAAATAAAGGCTACTTGGGAAAATGATAACATCTTTTTTGATGTTTTCTAAAGCCTTAATATAACTTAAGACTTCATCATAATTTAAATACATTTTTTGATTAAGCATTACTATTTTTTCCATAATTTACCTCTAAACCAATTACTAATTGTTTCTCTTAAAGAAACATGCCTATTTTTAATTGCAACTTCATAAACATCAAAAACTCTTTGCGCGAAGTATTTAGCTGAATGCTGGTCTGCACTGTTTCGTGCGCCACTAGCTAAATTATTATATAATTTATGGTCTTTATATATTTTTTCTAAATCTTCCGCACATTCTTCTCGTGTTTCAAATAAATAACCATTTAAATCATTAATAACAACATTATTAAAGCTCTCATCATTGATACAAATTATTGGTAAACTTGCACCCATTGCTTCAATTACTGTAAGACCTTGCGTTTCACTTTGACTCGCCGTTACAAAGCCATCGGCCATCTGATAATAAATAGGCATCTCATCATAAGGAACTTTACCAGTAAAAATAATATATTCATTTAAATTTTTATCGGTTACCAATTTTTCATAATTTTCTTTATCCGGACCATCACCAACTATTAATAATTTAATATTTAATTTTTTATTTTTTATTATTTCCATAACATCAATTAAAAATGGAATGTTTTTTTCTTCGGCTATCCGACCGACAAAAATAACTATGAAATCTTTTTTAGTAATATTATATTTTTTGCGCATACTTACAACGGCTTTTACCGGAACATTCTCACGGTAAAATCTTGTAGTATCAATACCAGTTGGTACGATATGAATATTACGGGCAACATTATACTTTTCTTTAAATAATTTATAAGCTTTTTGTGTTGGCACAATTAATTCAGTAATGGTTTTATCACAATAAAACTTCGTTAAATATTCAACTATTTTTTTACCAGAATAATCAAAATGACCTTTGGTAATATAATGAATATAATCTTCATACATAGTGTGATATGTGTGAACAATTGGTATATTAAACTGTTTGGCAAATAACCTGGCAAATGTACCAATAGCAAATTCCGTTTGTGAGTGAATAACATCTAACTTCCAACTTTTAATTTTATTAACCGCTTTAATGGGATAAATACTAGTAAGTCTGGAATCATATATTCCAGTAGGAATACCTGGAATTTTTAAAACTTTTTCTTTTTCATCATACTCATAACGATAACTTTCTAAATTAGCCGTTACAACATATACCGTATGTCCCATTTTTTCTAAAGCTTTTTTTAACATTACCTCACTTGTAACTAGTCCACTAATATATGGGGTATATGTTTCTGTAAAAATACCTATTCTCACAATATCACTCCTTATTTAAAGTAAAAGCCCCAACAATTATTCCTAAATAATATGTAATAATACGCCAAATTGCCATTATACTTGCTAGTTTATCTGGCGTGATAAAATTACCATAAAAAGCCATAAAACTAAATTCAAGACCTCCTGCCCCACCAGGAAGTGGTACAAATGAGCCAATTAACATAACATAACTACTTGCAACAATCACTAATGCGGGATTTAAATACTCCCCAAGTCCCATTATCAAAGTAAAAGGAATTAAATAAAGGCAAGCTAAAGCAGCTACATTTAATAATATTATTTTAATAAAATGCCATTTACTTTTCATTAGTTCTAACGCACTGGTATGAAAGTTTTCCACAAAGTTATCAAAACGTTCTTTTAAATTTTCTTTATTTTTCATTAAATTAAATTTTTTAATAACTTTATAAACAAAATTTAAAATAAAACGGTTACCGCTTTTATTAAAGGCTACAATAAATAAGAAAACAATTACTATTGTATTAATAATAAAGCCCAATAATACTAGATGACGAAGCAAGGGATTATCAGGAAAAATATTAAATATAAAGTTTGCTAAAATTGCTAAACTGCTTAAGAAAATTAAAGCTATTTGATAAACAATAAAGTCCTGAAGCGCGATATTAGTTCCTTCACTTAATGATAACCCTTGTTTTTTTAGACGATAAATTAAATAAGGATGTCCGCCAACTGAAAAAGGGGTTACATTATTAAAAAACTGTACTGATAACATTAAGTAAAATGATTTTTTAATTTTATAGTCCCTTTTAAATCTTTTTGCACAAAAATAGATAACTAATGATTTTAGAAAATAATATAGAAATATTAACAACCCGCCAGCTAGTAACCATCCTTTATTATAAGCAAATAAATAAGCTATTTTCGTATTAAAATCATCTTTAAAAACAATAAATAAAGTAATTAAACTTATAACAATAACAATTATAAGACTTTTAACTGTTTTTTTCATTTAAAACTTCTAAAGCTGGCAATTTTTTTCCTTCTAAATATTCCATACTTGCACCCCCACCAGTTGAAATATGACTAAATTTACCGGCATAACCCATAGTGCTTAAAGCCGCAGCGGTATCACCACCACCGGCAATAGTTGTGGCTTTGGTTTTAGTAATAATGTTAGCTAATTTTTCCGTACCACTAGCAAATTCAGGATTTTCAAAATATCCAGCTGGACCATTCCAGAATATAGTTTTCGCATCATCTAAATATTGTTTAAATACTTTAATAGTCGCTGGACCAATATCAAGGCCAATATAACCATCTGGAATTTCATTGATAAATTTTGTTTGAATATCACTTGGATTATGCATATCATCAGCGACAACAACATCAATCGGTAAAATTATTTTATCACTATATTCACTTAATAATTCTACACAATAATCAATATAATCTTTTTCATATAAAGAATCGCCAATGTTAAAGCCAGCCGCTTTTAAGAAAGTAAAAGCCATAGCCCCGCTAATTAACAAATAATCAGCTTTTTTAACTAATTCTTCAGTTAAAGTTATTTTATCACTAACTTTAGAACCACCAAAGATAACAATATATGGACTTTCAGGTGTTTTAACTACTTTTGATAACATTTTTATTTCTTTTTCCATAAGTAAGCCACAACCACTTGGTAAAAGTTTGGCAATACCATAGTTTGAAGCATGCGCTCTATGAGCAGCACCAAAAGCATCATCAATATAAATATCCCCCAAATTAGCCCAATATTTGGCAAGTTCCATATCATTACCACTTTCTTTATTACCATTTAAATCTTCATATCTGGTATTTTGTAATAACAATACTTCCCCTTCTTTTAAATTACGTACTAAAGCTTTAGTATGACGACCTCTTGTTTCCCCAGCAAATAAAACTTTTTTTCCTAATAATTCACTTAAACGAATACTTACTGGTTCAAGGTCATATTTAGCTAAATCTTCCTCACTTTTAATTCTACCTAAATGCGATAAAATAATAACTTTAGCTTCTTTACTAATCGCATATTTTATCGTTTCTAAACTTTTTTGAATCCGAAAATCATTAGTAATTACTCCATCTTTTATCGGAACATTTAAATCACATCTAATGATTACGGTTTTTCCTTTTAAATCAAATTTTTTAATATTTTTCATAAACTAGCCCTCCTATTTTTTTACTACTATTTTTCCATTCTCTTTAATTAAAGTTACATTATCTGGAACTTTTTCAGAATCTTTAACAAATCCCCCAGAAACTAATTCTTCTTTAGAAACTGTCGCTTCTGCCGCATTTCCGTATAAAAAGTCTTTATATTCATTTTCAGCGCAAAGGCCTAAACTATAACAAGAACTCATATAATCTTCGGCCGCAATTCGCAGATTTTCACTATCAGCTTCGGCTTCATTCGCACTTGCCGCATTATTGCTTTCAATCAGCATAGGAATCGCGACGATTAAAATAAGTCCAAGTATGGTAATAATTCCTAAAAGTTCTATTAACGTAAACCCTTTTTTCATATCTTTCACCTATTATTATTTTATAACAAATTTTACATATTTACAAGGTTATTTTAAATTACATAAATATTTAACTGTTCTAACCATTTGTGCACTATAGCTCATTTCATTATCATACCAAGCAACAACTTTAACTAGTTCTTCTTCACCATTATTAACAACACTAGTAGATAGTCCATCAACTACTGCGCCAAAGTGAGAGCCAATAACATCACTAGAGACAATTGGATCTTCGGTATAAGCTAAAGTTTGATTAGTACTTCTTTTAAACATTTCATTAACTTCTTCTACGGTTACTTTTTTATTTAATTTAACAGTTAAATCAACAACTGAACCGGTTATTACTGGTACTCTAAAAGCCATACCATCCAGCCTGCCATCAAGCGCTGGAATAACTTTTCCAAGTGCACTGGCAGCTCCAGTGGTAGCTGGAATAATATTACTAGCAGCCGCTCTTCCTCTTCTTGATTTTGCTCCTTTTTTATGCGCAATATCTAAAACCGTTTGGTCGTTAGTATAGGCGTGAACTGTTGACATATAACCAATTTCAATGCCAAAAGCTTTATTTAAGGCATCAGCTACTGGTGCAAGACAATTAGTTGTACAAGATGCAGCACTTATTATTTGTTCACTACCATCTAAAATATGTTCATTAACCCCATAAACAATAGTCTTAACATCACCTTTAGCCGGTGCAGAAATAATTACTGTTTTAGCGCCCGCTTTAATATGAGCTTCCGCTTTTTCTTTACTTGTAAATTTACCAGTACATTCATACACGGCATCAATACCAAGTTCTCCCCAAGGTAAGTTAGCGGGGTCAAGTTCTTTATAAATTCTAATTTTTCTATTTCCAATAATTAAATTATCTTCATCAAAACTAATTTCATTTACTCGGTAATTACGATGTGAAGTATCGTATTTAAGTAAATAAGCAAGTTGTTCACTATCAGTTAAATCGTTAATCGCAACAACTTCAAAATCATTATCTTCTTCCATTAATCTAAATACTAGTCTTCCTATTCTTCCAAAACCATTTATGGCTACTTTTATCATTTTATCAATCCTCTCTAATTATAAATTCCTCCACCAATGAATTCTCGAAGTAATGAATCTCTTGGAACAATTTCACTGGTAATTGGCATAAAGTTTCGAAGTAAATTAATTAATCTAATTGCTTCAGCATAAACTTCACTATCTGGGTCAATACCATATAATAGTGGCTCGGCAAATATTCTTAAAACCCCCATTTCATATGTTAAGGCCGAATTAATAATCGCATCCGCACTATCTTGATAAGGGTAAATATTTTCCTGGGCTTCTTTATCAACATTAGGCCATATTTTTAAAGTGTTTTCAGCACCAACTCCGCGAAATTTATTATCCCGAACAATTCTTCTTATTTTTCTGACATCAGTTGGATGAACCCGGTTATGATTATCAATTTTTAATGAAACTAACGGGCTCATATAAACTTTAAATTTATTTTCTATCGGAATACTTTTAGTAACCTCATCATTTAAAGTATGAATACCTTCAACTATCAAAACATCATTAGGCCCTAAAGTTAAATAACTATCTTTATAAACTCTTTTACCGGAAACAAAATCAAAACTAGGTAGTAATACCGTTTCCCCAGCTAACAACTGTTTTAAATGTTTATTAAATAGTTCAATATCGGTAGCTTTTATATTAGCAAAATCGTAATTTCCGTTTTTATCTTTTGGTGTTTTATCTCTGTCAATAAAATAATCATCTAATGATATTTGATGTGGCACTAAACCTTTAACACGCAGGTATAAGGCTAACTTTTTAGCCGTTGTGGTTTTGCCACTAGATGAAGGCCCGGCAATTAAAATTAATTTGGTAGTTTTTCTTTTACTTATCATTTCGGCAACGTTAGATAATTCTTCTTCATAATGTGTTTCAAATAATCTAACAATATCATTATAATTACCACTTACGCCTATTTTATTCAAATCACTAACCATATCCAAATCAAGAGCTTCACCCCATTTTTTATATTCTTGATATTTATTCACTAGTTTTTCGTGTTCTTTATACTCACTAATTACTGATGGTTTATTTTGACTTGGATAATTAACGACAAATAAATTATGACCTAAATAAGTAATATCAAACTTGTTTAACTGACTAGTATCGTAAACAAGTGTGCCAAAAAAATAATCATATATTCCATTTAATTTATATAAATTAACGGTTGAATTAGTAATGTATTTTAAGCTATTTACTTTATCAATTCTGCCAAATTTTTCAAAGTAGTTTATCGCATCAAATCTTGAGACGATACTTTTGGTATAAGGAAGTCTTGCTTTTACCATTTCATGCATTTTGTCCTCGATTAATCCGGCTAATCTAGCAGTTAAATTTTGGCCCGTTACTTCACAGTAGATACCACTATCTAATGAATAATTGATTAAAATATCGGCATTTTCATCTAAAACTTCATATCCCGCAACGATGGTTAAAAACTCTAAACTACGAGCATAAATTCGGTTTCCAAAACTACTACTACGGTCATAAAACTCAAGCTCACCATCTTCATTTATTTCTTTGCTTAAATCAGCTATCTGGTTATTGAATTTAGCTCCAATAATATCGTATTTAAAATCTTCCTTAACATGTTTACTAATTTCATATAGTGATGTGCCTGCCAAAATATTATCTAAATACCGGCCACGATACTTCAGTTTAACAGTTTTCATTCTAGCCCTCCTTATTCTTACTTTAATTTTACCAAAAATATAGTATTTTGTCATTAATTTAACTGCATAATTATCAAGTTTTTGACTTATTATAAATGTAGGAGATGATTAAATGTTAATACCAAATGTAATTGAAAAAACAAGTGATGGGGAGTTCGCCTATGATATTTACTCAAGATTACTTAAGGATAGAATCATTATTTTATCTGGTGAAATAGATGATAATCTAGCTAATATTGTCATATCAGAATTACTTTATTTAGATTCTTTAAATCATGATGATATTTCCCTTTACATAAACAGTCCTGGGGGCAGTATTACTGCTGGTATGGCGATATATGATACTATGAATTTTATTGATAGCGAAGTTTCAACTATTTGTATAGGTATGAGTGCGAGTATGGCGGCCTTTCTTCTTTCAAGTGGCGAAAAAGGTAAAAGATATGCCCTACCTAATAGTGAAGTTATGATTCATCAACCTCTAGGGGGAGCTCAAGGTCAAGCCACAGAAATTAAAATAGCTGCCGAAAGAATATTAAAACTTAAACAAAAATTAAATAAAATTTTAAGTGAAAATACCGGTCAAAAACTATCTAAAATAGAAGATGATACAGAAAGAGACCATTTTTTAGATGCCAATGAGGCTTTAGAATATGGGATTATCGATAAGATATTAATCGAGTAGAGAGAATTAAATAGATTTTCTCTATTTTAATTTGTCCCTCTCACACCACCGTACGTACCGTTCGGTATACGGCGGTTCAATTTATATTCCAGTATGTACTTTTTGGTAATGCTCTAATGGTAAAATAAGTCCTATTTGCTTTAATCTCTCATTTGTGATAAATTTATTTATATAAAGCGATGAGTTCCAGTACTTCTTTCTGCTGTATGCTATCGCTTTTGCTTGTTCTTTATCACATCCTAGCTTTATCAAACTTTCAATCCTTTTCTTGGAAACTTTCCATTGTTTCCATATAATACATCGTATTCTTCTATTTAGATGTGATGTGATAGACTTCATATGCGTTTTCATGTCTGCAATTCTAAAGTAGTTTAGCCACCCTCTTATAACTTGATTTAATTTGACAAATCTTTTGTCTAGTGAAATGCTCCAACTCCTTTTGGTGAGTTGTTTTAATTTCCTCTTAAATTTTTGAACTGACTTCAGATGTGGTTTTGGTTTGACTATACCTGTTTTCGTATAATAAAATCCAAATCCTAAATATTTTATATCATTAGGTCTTGCAACTTTACTCTTTTCCACATTAACTTTTAAACCTAGCTTCTTTTCGATGAATTTTGTTATGCTTTCCATAACTCTGTTTGCTGCTTTTTCACTTTTAACTACTATTATACAGTCATCAGCATATCTAGTAAATCTTAGGCCTCTTTTCTCAAGTTCTTTATCTAATTCATTTAACATGATATTAGATAATAGAGGTGACAAATTCCCACCTTGAGGAGTTCCTACCTTTGTAGGACTAACCACTCCATTTTCCATTACTCCGCTTACTAAATATTTTCTTATTAATGACACTAGTTCTCCATCATGTATTGTTTTCATAATGATTGAGATTAACTTATCATGGCATACTGTATCAAAGAACTTCTCTAGGTCTATGTCTACTATCCATGTATAGCCATCATTAAAATATTCTAGTAATTTTATGATAGCCATCTCACATGAACGATTTGATCTAAAACCATAACTCGTTTCACTAAACTGTTTCTCATATATTGGAGATAAAATTTGTACTATTGCTTGCTGAATTACTCTATCTACTACTGTTGGTATTCCAAGTTCTCTTTTATCTCCGTTGTCTTTAGGTATGTAGACTCTTCTTACAGGACTAGGCTTATACTTCCTATTTCTTATTTGTTCTTTGATTTCTTCCTTATGTTGATACATATAATAGCCAAGTTCATCGAC
>CALVRT010000036.1 GCA_944358735.1 uncultured Bacilli bacterium
TTTAAGAAGTTCACAGTTATTCGCGCACCTATTACATTCGAACGCTTTTGTATGAAATTCTATATCATCAAGTTCTAAAGAATAAGTTTTCCCGGTTTTATTTTTTCGCGCCAGCACCGCAATGCAAATCGCGCCCATTAAATGACTATTTTCATCAACAATAACCTTCTGTCCTAAAATCTCTTCAAAGTATTTGACAACGCCTTTATTTTTACTTACTCCCCCCTGAAAAATAATTGGACTAGTTATCTTCTTACCTTTACCAACATTATTTAAGTAATTAATAACTACACTTCGGCAAAGGCCCGCAATAATATCTTTCGTTTGATAACCAGACTGAGCTTTATGAACTAAATCCGATTCCGCAAAGACTGTACACCTGGCAGCAATTTTAACTGGACTTGTGCTTTCAGCCGCATATTTACCAAACTCTTTAACATCAAGGCCTAGTCTTTTAGCTTGACTAGATAAAAAAGCTCCAGTTCCTGCCGCACATAAAGTATTCATCGCATAATTAGTAATAATTCCGTTTTTAAGTAAAATTATTTTAGAATCTTGACCCCCTATTTCTAAAATAGTTCTCACATCAGGATAAAAGGTTAAAGTACCAACCGCATGAGCTGTTATTTCATTTTTAACAATATTAGCCTTTAAAAGTAGTCCAATTAACTTTCGCGCACTACCAGTTGTACCTATACCTTTTAATAAATAATTATCAGGCAATTTTTCCTTTAATATTTTAACTAATCGTCTAACAGCTTCAACTGGTTTGGCCTCTGTCCACAAATATTCCTCGGCAATTATATTATTATCGTCATCAATAACAACTCCTTTAGTTGAAATTGACCCAATATCAACGCCTAAATAACAGTCTTTCATTTATCTCGCCTCATTTCTAACATATCAAAGAAAGCTTCTAATCTTGTTTTAAGTCCTACTTCCGAAGTATTAGCATCAAAAGTTAAAAATAATACAGGCACGTCTTTTTCATCAGCTATTTTACTAATAATCGGCATTACTCCAATCTCTGGAGTACAAAAAGCTGACTTTAAATGAATAATTCCATCATAACCTTCATTACAAAGTAATTTAGTATTTAAAACATTATCCGCACCATCGGCTCCTAAATTATATTTAATTACTTTTAGTTTTTTTAAAGCTTTTTTCATGATATTTTTCTTTTTTAGAAGTAAATAAGTAGCTGTAGTATACCGTTTAATAGATATTTTATTATCACTTAAAATTCGTTCTAAATAATTATTAGCAAAAGGTTCCATTAAAGTATATAACTCACCAATAACCCCTACCTTTAAATAATTATCTGGTTTATAAATCTTTAAACTTTTAAACTTTTGTAAATATTTTTTATATGTTTTCCGTAAACTAATAAATCCTTTAATACTTTTAAAAGCACTTAACATTTCTTCTTTTAAAGTTTCAAATGAACCCTTTTCCACTTCAAAAGCGATATTTTCTCTAATATAATCATCAATTTTATCCATATATTTAACCATTTTTAAAGTGATTAAACCATAGTAAAATAATTTAACACTTTTAAACTCTGAATCTATTTCTTTAAAAATTTTAATTATTCTTTTCAAACTAGGTTTTCCAGCCGTAACTAAATTATAAACTTTAACTTTATAATTTAAATCAGCAAGTATTTTTTCTTGCAAAGAGGCATAATAACCATACCGGCAGCCCCCACCTAACTGAATTAACGTATCAGCTCCCTTTTCTACTCCTTCAATCATTGTCCCTAAAGTATATTTAAACGGTGTACAGACAAAATCCGGACTGTATTTAACACCAAGTTCAATTGTTTTACTAGTAATTGGTGGTGGACTTATAACTTCTGTATTTAAAACATGCGTTAGTAAATAATAAGCTGGAATATTATAGTTGCCGATTATCGGAAATGATACTTTAGTCATGTAATTCTCCTAACATATCGGTAAAGCTTTCAAGTCTCGTTTCAAATCCAGCAAATGAAGAATTATCATCTAAAACTAAATTTAAATACGGTACCTTTATCTTGCGCATCACAAGTTCATTAACTAAGCTATCAGGTCCGCAAGGAAAAGCTGAAAGAAAAATAACGCCATCAATTTTATTTTCACAGTATTTTAAAGCGCCAATATTATCTTTATTATATTTAAAATAAATATCTTTAGAATACTTTAAAGCCAGTTTATTAGTTATTTTACTATTAAATTTATCACTATAAATTACTTCAATATTATGACTAGATAAATAATCAGTAATATCCTTACCAAGCATTTCATCATAAGTTATATAAGGATGTGCGACTATTAAAATTTTTAACTTTTCACTTTTTAATTTAGAAATATTTTCTTTTATGTCAAGTTCTCTTTTTTCTTTATAATCTTTATAAGCTTGCCGGTAAGCTTTTCTTATTTCTTTATCCTTTTTACCTAAACATCTTCCTAAATAAAATAAACCTTTTTTAATGGTTTTTTTATGCTCTAAATCGATATTATAATGAAGAACGGGTTTATTAAAAATATTTCTTACAATGTCATATAAAGCTAAAAAATTGGTACAAGTTTGATTACTACTTTTAAAATTATCAATTCTTGGAATAAACAAATAATCACATTTATCTTTTAGAAAAGCCACATGACCGAGAAAAACTTTCATCGCAAAACAAACTTCATCATTAGAGTTTTTAATCCCCATCCTTAATATTTTTTTATTCGTTTTGGGACTAACAATATAAGGCACATCTAAATAATCAAAAAAGTTTGTCCATAAATCTTTGTAATAGTAATAAAATATACCTCTAGGCATTCCGACTTTGTTCATTTTCTTCACCCATTTAAATATATTAACCAAGCTTATAAATTATGAACAATAGTTTATTTTTTTAGTAGGATATGTTATAATTACTAGTGAAAGGAGGCCAATTATGACTATTAAGCAGTTAACTAATGATGAATTTAAAAGATTTAGCGAAAATTTTGAACCATCTTCAGTTTTTCAAACAATTAATTATGCATTTACAATGAACGAACAAGATAGTGATGCCTTTTTCTTAGGCTTAATGGATGACGATCATTTAATCGCCGCTACCCTTGTTTTAGTCAAAAAATTAAATGGCTTCCGTTATGCTTTCGCCCCTCGCGGTATGCTTATTGATTACAATAATACCGACCTCATTAAAGGATTTACTAAACAAATGAAAAAATTTCTTAAAAAAAGAGATATTGTCGCCATTAAAATAAATCCTATGATTATTAGGAGAATTTACAATAATAAATTAGAAACAGTTATTGAAAACCCTAATTACAATACTATCTTTGAAAATTTAAAAAAAATGGGCTACTACCATTTAGGTTACAATAATTATTTTGAAGCTTTAAAACCAAGGTTTGAAGCAGTTATTGACATTGATATGCCTTATCAAAAGTTATTTCAAAGTATTAATAAGCCATTTAGAACTAAAATTAGAAAAGGTGAAAGAGATGGTATTAAGGTTTATCACGGCACAGAAAAAGATTTAGAGTACTTATATTCACAAACACAAAAAAATTATCCAAGAAGTTTAAATTATTATAAAGATTTATATGAATTTTTTGATAAAGATGATTTAATTGACTTTTACTATAGTAAATTAGATACCACTGAATATGTTAAAGTAACTCAAAAATTATACAACAAATATGAACATCTAGCTGAAGAGATAAATATGCAAATAATTAAAAGCAAAGTTAGGAATGAAAAACTATTAAATAGAAAAATTCATATTGATAATATGTTTGAACAATATAAAAATCAATTAGTTATAGCTACCCAGTATCTTAAAACTCATCCTGATGGTATTATATTGGCTTCCGCTTTAGTTGTTAAATGGAAAGATACTATTTATTTAGTTATGGATGGTTATGATAAACAATTTAAACATTTTAATGGTAAACATCTATTATTATGGAAATTAATGGTTAGATATTCAAAACTAGGCTATAAAAAATTTAATTTAGGGGGTATTAGTAATATTACTAAACCAGGCCCTTATAAAAGCTTAAATGAATTTAAAATGAGTTTTAATGCTAAAGCTACCGAATATGCTGGTGACTTTGAACTTATTACTGATAGACCTTTATACTTTATGTATCGTAACTCTAAAGACATAAGCAATATGTTTAAAAAATAATACACTACTATGTGTATTTTTTTATATATAAAAGCACGGCCAACCCGAGAAAAGCGGTAATAAGGTTAGCCGTGTATTTATTATATTATATATACTTATAGATAGTATATACTAAATATATAGTATTATATGTAAGAATCGATATCATTTATAGTGATAATTGATGCGGATTTGAACTTGAACCATCACCGCCAGTGATTTTCACAGAAGATGATAATGTTACTACAGGGCGGACGCCGGCCGCCCTGCGCGCATGGGTGCTGATGAGGTCGCCCGTACTGTACACTTGCCACACAGGGTACGAGGAGCTGAGAGAAGTCGGCGACATGGTCCAATAACTATCACTGATATTTAACCAATTATTACTACTTGCAAAACTTCCTGTTGTGGCTCTCATATATTCTGTGGCATCTAGTAAACCCACTTTTCCTTTCCATATTGCTTCACTTGCATATCCTATTTGCGTACTAATACTCGAAACACTAGTTGAACTTACTGGAGCGGCTTTATACTCTCCATTTACTATCATACTTCTTGCTGTGGCGTTTAAACTATTATAATATGTTCCATTTAGATAAGTGCTCATCTCTGATTCTTTACTTGGTAACGCATATTTTGTTCCATTTACTTCTCTCGCCAAAGTACTTATCGCACTTCCACTACTATTATACAAACTACTGGTACTTCCATAGATATTACATCCATTGCCTGAACTATTACAATACTGACTACTATTATAGCGTCCATTACTATCTGTATCATATGCTCGGTCTTCTAATACACTACTTCTTATTATTTTTATTGTATTATCACTGGTATTAACACTCACAATTCGCCAGCTCTCTCCATTAAATGTTACATAGTTATTTGGATTACTTCCTCGATACGTATACACATTATCCTCATAACCATCAACATATAGTCCAT
>CALVRT010000037.1 GCA_944358735.1 uncultured Bacilli bacterium
TTTGTTGAAAAAAATATTGTGATTATTTACATAGAAAAAATCAAGGGTCAAGATAAACGAACTCCGTTCGCCCTTGATTTTTCTATGTAAAACTAGACAAAACAATAAAATTATGATAGTATATAGCCATAAACATTGTTAGTAATTTATTACACGCAAAAGGAGATTGCTTTTGTAAAATTTTTTTGAATTTCAAAATGCAACCCTGGTTTTGAAAAAAAGTATATAATGTACTGATGATGCTTATTTGAACGATGTTAATTTATCGCTTTATTAATTTTGTTGATATATTAACGTCATTAGGATTAATTTCAATAATTCCTAATTTATCTAAGGTATCTTTACCATAGATAGAACTGAACATAAAGTATGGTGATTTATTATTCAGTTTTTGTCTTTTATAGGAATTGATGTGAGACATAATTAAATTTATGTCTTTTTGTGTGAGATTATCAAAAGATGTTCCTTTAGGCAAAATTCTCCTTAATAATTCATGATTTACTTCACAAGAACCTTTCTCATTAGGACTATGAGTATGACAATAAAAAACTTTGGTTCTTTGCTCACCTGTATTATTATCAACTTCTATTTCAGTAGGGTTAGAAAACTCACTACCGTTATCAGTTAAAATAACAATAAATAATTCTTTAAATTTACTTATACCAAGGATATCTTGTAAATCATTAAATATATCAATAACAGACTGGGCATTATTATGTTCTCTTAAAAAAGCAAGCATAAAAGAACAATTTACAAAATGGATAGTTAATAAGACTTTACCACCTTTTTTACCAATGACACTGTCCATTTCAACGATTGGAGTATCAGGATGTTCTTTCATATATTCTTCAAAATCTTCATATCTTCGTCCTTCTAAACAATGTTTGTCCACTTTATAAATAGTAATATCTTTTTTTCTTTTTCTAAATCTTACTTTTCTAGGTAAATCAATGTTTTTAACCTTTAATAATCCTAAATCAATAAGTTTATAAATAGTTTTTTCACAATACATAATTTTGTTTTTATTATTGATAACAGCGTGATGAATAGATTGGCCTTTTTCCTTCACAAGAGGCACTAATAAATCATTAAGGTAATCTATTTCTTCTTTATCGATTAAAAGACCACTACGGGTTTCTGAAAGATTATCTTTGTATTCTTCAAAAGCGTAAGTCGCACTGTATAAATGTTTTGTCAAAGTACAATGTCTTTTATTTTTACAACCATTACAAACGTAAGGTGGTTTATCTAATAAAGAACATTTATCTTCTTTAAATTCTAAACAATTATGTAAATTACATTGATTACCTCTGTTTGGACAAGTTTTTCTATAAAGGCAATTATTGAATCTTCTACCAACACTTCCAGTCTTTTTAACAACATAATGATTTTTAATTTCTCTGGCAATAGTTGTACAATTTTTATTTAATAGTCTGCCAATTTCTTTAAAAGATTTATTTTGGGTTAGATATCTTTCAATATCTAAACGTTCATCTAAAGATAAATGCTTATTTTTCATATTACTACAAACTCCTCTCATTAAATAAGCATCATCGGGTATATATTATATATTTTTCCTTGGTAAATGCAACTTCTTGTCTTTTTCCAGTTAAATGCAACTTTCTTATTTTTTGAGGTTGCGTTTAGTTTTACAGTTAACCCATTTGTAAAACATTAGGAAAATTTAACAGGACTTCTTGTTTTAAAACGAGTTTTATATTATAATTATAAAGTGGAGGGTATAAAATATGGCAAAAAAGAAAAAGCGGAAAGAAACTAAAAAAGCACCATCTTACAGCGTCGAATTAAAAGGAATTTTATTAATCTTGATTGCCATAATTGGTTGCTGTCCTTTTGGAATAGTAGCTAGTTTAATCAGGGGATTTGCTGGCTTTTTAGTTGGCGTATGGTATATTGTTTTATTGATTGCTGTTGGCGTTATTGGTGTATATATGATGGTAAAAAGGGAAAAACCAGATTTTTTAACTTCAAAATTAATTGGTTTATATATAATGTCTCTAGGCGTTTTAATTTTATCGCATACCGGTTATATTGCTACTTTAAGTGAAAACGGGATAACTGATTTCGCGGTGTTAGAAGAAACCATTAATAATTTAATGGGCTTTATAAACGGTCAAGTAGAACTTCAAGGTGGCGGAATAATTGGTGCGATTTTTGGTGTTATTTTTACCGATTTATTAACTTTAGATGGGGCAAGAGTTGTCTGTATTGCCCTAATTATATGTGGCCTTATTATGTTTACCGGTGTATCAATTTATGACGTTGTTACTTACTGTAAAGAAAGAGCTAAAGAAGCTAAAGAAAAACATATTAATAAAGCGGCTGAAAGAGCGGCGAGAAAGGCCGAAGAAGAAGCTGAAGAAGATGATGATGAACCAGTAGTCGTTTCAGAACCGGAAAAAGAATCAGAGACTGAAGCACCAAAACCGGAAGAAATTCCCGAGCCTTCTATGGATTTAAAAGGTTATAAACTACCACCAATGGGACTTTTGATTAAAGCTAAAGAAAAAAAAGGCGTGGCTAAAGAAAATGCTGAAACTATAAAAGTTGTTGTTAAAGGATTAGAAAAAGTTTTAAGCGATTTTAATATTCAAGGTAAAGTAGTAGCAGCTAATATTGGCCCGGCCGTTACGCAGTATGAAATCGAGCTTAAGAGTGGTACAAAAGTTAGTAAAATAAATAGTATTAATAAAGAAATTGCTTTAGAACTTGGCGCTAGAGATGTTAGAATTCAAGCCCCAATTCCTGGTAAAAAAACTGTTGGGGTTGAAATTCCTAATAAAATTGTTAGTCCTGTATCAATGCGCGAAATATTAGAAGCCGTGCCTGGAAAATATGCGAATAGCAAATTACTAGTTGCTTTAGGTAAAAGTATTATGGGAGCTCCAACTTGGTGTGAAATTGATAAAACTCCGCATTTATTAGTGGCTGGTTCTACTGGTAGTGGTAAATCAGTTTGTATTAATAGTATGATAGTATCTTTATTAATGCGTTCTAGGCCTGATGAGGTTAAACTAGTATTAGTTGACCCTAAAAAAGTTGAACTTTCTATGTATAATGGAATTCCACATTTACTAACCCCAGTTGTAACTGACCCTAAAAAAGCTAATATTGTTTTAAAGAAAATTGTTCAAATAATGGAAGACCGTTATGATTTATTTGAAAATAGTAAAACCAAAAATATTGCTGGTTATAATGCCTATGTCGATAAGAAAAACGAAAAATTAGGTGCGGATGAACAAATAAAAAAACTTCCTTATATTGTTGTAATTATCGATGAACTAGCTGACTTAATGTTAGTTGCCGCTAAAGAAGTGGAAGATTCAATTATGCGTATTACGCAAATGGCTAGAGCGGCTGGTATTCATTTAATTGTTGCAACGCAAAGACCTAGTACTGATGTTATTACGGGTGTCGTTAAAGCTAATATACCATCACGTATTTCTTTTGCTGTATCTAGTAGTATCGACTCAAGAACTATATTAGATATGTCAGGGGCAGAGAAATTACTAGGTAAAGGTGATATGTTGTTTAAACCACAAGGCGAAAATATTCCGATAAGAGTTCAAGGTAATTTTATTAGTGATGATGAAATTAAAGCGGTTGCCGATTATACGATAAGTCAGCAAAAAGCTAAATACGACCAAAGTTTAACTGTTAGTGATGAAGATAAAGGCGCAACAACAATGGTTGATAAAGACGACTATGAAGAACCACTTTATAACGAAATCGTTGACTTTGTTGTAACTCAAGGTAAAGCTAGTGCTTCTCTTTTACAAAGACGGTTTAGACTTGGTTATAATAGAGCCGCAAGATGTATTGATTTGCTTGAAGAACGTGGTATTGTTGGACCTCCTAATGGTTCAAAACCTAGAGAAGTTTTAGTTAAGCCTGAAAAGAAAGAATAACCTTTAAATTTTGACATATAATAAGGTGTACAAACTCTTTACATTATAAATTATTTTTTCCTTGCTTGCTTGGTAAGGACGTGCTATAATCTATCTTAAGAAGGTGGTAAAATGAAGAGCTTAAACTTAAATGCACCAAGAAGAAGACATATTAGTTTTGTAAGTATAATTTTATTTTTAGTTGTTATCGCATTACTTGCTTTAGGTTTTTTTGAGGTCTTTCGGATTCGCGATGAAAGTAATAGTAATGAAGATGAAATTAAAAGTTTAACCGAAGAAAATGAAAAATACCAAAATCAAATAAAAGAACTTGAGCAAAAAAATAAAGAGTTGGAAAGTGCTCCGGCCGAAGTCGGTGGCTTTTACAGTGCTAATTCTACTCCTTATTATGAAATTCTTTTAAGTGAAGGAATAGTTGTTTTAAGTACAGAGAATTCTGGAACAAGACATTGTTTTTATGGAACTTATACAGTAGATGGAAATACGGTAAATATGTCTTTTACAACGGGGCTAGACCCTTATAATAATACAGTTACTGTTCCGCAAACGCCAACAATTACGGTGAATGAAGATAATACTTTAGTTTATAGTGATGCTGAAGGAGCACAAGTGACTTTAAGTCAAACTAGTAGTAATGATATTAGACTTATTGGTAAAATATTTAATATTAATATAAATTAAAATCCCAATTAATGGGATTTTTTTTCATCTATTCTTTTATAATTAGTAATATGTTTTTTATCGTAAATAACTAAATCAAAAGGTTTTAATTTTATCTTTTTATCATATTCATTTATTCTTTTAGTAAACTTATCAATTGTTGATATTTTAACATCTACTTTATTGTTTTCAATTTGATTTAAATAAGATAAAGTTGTTCCTAGTATTTCAGCAAACTTTTCTTGTGATAAATGATATATTTTCCGGTAATATTTTAAATTAATAGCTAATATTTTTCCTAAATTCATAAGACTTAACCTCCTAATCCTTAAAATTATTTTATATGTAAACGAAAGTAAAGTCTCTACTGTTAAAGCGAAATAAAGTGTAGACAAATAGAAAAATATATTATATACTTATTATAGTTAATAAAATAGGATAAAATATTTTGTTAGCTTAAAATATAAGGGAAGTGTAATTGTGATACAAAAATGGAAAGAGATGTCTTCAAAAAGACAAAGAAGTATTGTTTTAGGAGGGCTAGGAGCGATTATATTATTAATGGCTATTGGATATGCTGCTTTTAGTACCCAACTTCAAATTAATGGTACTAGTAATATTACCAGTAACTGGAATGTTAGAATAACAAATATTACAAGTATATTAAATGGAGGAGCAACAAATGCCGTAGAGCCAACTTATGATAATGAAAATGGCTTAACAGCTAGTTTTAGTACTAATTTAACTAGCCCTGGAGATAATGCCGAATATACTATTGAAGTATCAAATTTAGGAGACATCGATGCAACTTTAACAAATATAGAAATAAATGATAGTAATAATCCAGCTATTATTTTTGAAACAAGTGGCCTTTCTGAAGGTGATAATTTATTACAAGGAGCAAAAGATGAGTTAATAGTTAAAGTAAGTTATAATGAAAATGTAACTAGTCAGCCAGAAAATACAACTAGTAATATAACCGTTACATTAACTTATGAACAGGCATCAGGCGGAAGCATACCAGAAGAGCCTAAAAATGCTGTAGAGATTATAACTGATTTAGTTTCATTGAGTCCTGTTGAATTATATACTGATGAACATAATGATATAAGATATTATGGAGCAAATCCCAATAATTATATAAGTTTTAATAACGAATTATGGAGAATTATAGGTGTAATTGATGGTAAACTAAAAATAGTTAGAAATGAAAGTATTGGAAATTATGCGTGGAGTAGTGGATATGATGATTATGCATGGAATAGTTCAGATTTAAAAAATTATTTAAATGGTGAGTATTATGATAGTATCAATGATGTGTATCAAAATATGATTTCAAACGAGGAATATTATTTAAAAAGCCCTAGTGTTGCTATAAATGATTATACAGCAAGTGAGTACTATAACTTTGAGAGAGGTGGTTTTGCTTCTGAACAATATATTGGTTTGATGTATCCAAGTGACTATGGATATGCCGCAGGAACTAGTTGTTTAACAACGCCTCTTAATGTCTATAATTCTAATTGTAAAGATATAGATTATTTACATAAAGGTGTTTCTCAATGGTTACTGCTTGATGGTACTAGTTATATTACGGCTTCTTATTTAAAAAGTGATGGAATGGTAGAGGGAGTGGATTACGATGATGGTGGAGTGTTTAATCTTTATGCAGTTTTCCCTGCTCTTTATTTGAAATCCGATATCACTTTAACTGGTGAAGGAACAAATTCTAATCCATTTGTGATTGAAAGTATCTAAATAAATATTATTTTATAACAATGGAAATAACTTTGCTATTTATGGTAGAGTTATTTTTCTTTTTGCCTTATTTTATTTGCTTTTTACTATTTTTTTTGATAAAATTGATACTGGTGATAAGATGGTAAAGTACGATGAAAATTCAATAAAAATTTTAGAAGGTTTAGAAGCCGTTAGAAAAAGACCAGGTATGTATATTGGGTCAACAGATAAAAGAGGACTTCATCATTTAGTATGGGAAATTGTTGATAATAGTATTGATGAAGTTATCAATGGCTTTGGAAATAAAATCAAAGTAACTATTCATAAAGATGGTAGTGTTTCGGTTGAAGACTTTGGTAGAGGAGTTCCAACTGGAATGCATTCTAGTGGCAAAAGCACTCCCGAAGTTATTTATACGGTACTGCACGCTGGTGGTAAATTTGAAACTTCAGGTTATAAAGTATCTGGAGGTCTCCATGGTGTTGGTGCATCAGTTGTTAACTCATTATCTAAATGGATGGAAGTTACCATTAAACGAGATGGCAACGAATATTTTATTCGTTTTGAAAATGGAGGTCATACAGTAGTACCACTTAAAAAAATCGGTACTACTAATCGGACAGGGACAAAAGTTAGATTTATGCCGGATGATACTATTTTTAGTACGACTAAATTTTCTTTTACTAATATTTGTGAAAGAATGCAGGAAAGTGCTTTTTTACTTAAAAATTTAACAGTTGAAGTAATTGATGAAGAAGATAATAAACAAGAAATTTACCATTATGAAAATGGCCTTAATAGCTTTGTTCAGTATTTAGATGAAGATAAAAAACACCTTCACAAACCAGTGGATTTTGAAGGTATGAAGGAAGGAATTAATGTTGAAGTTGCTTTTCAGTATACTGATACATATTCTGAAAATATTATTTCCTTTGTAAATAATGTTAAAACTGGTGATGGTGGTACTCACGAAGTGGGCTTTAAAACAGCAATTACTAGAGTTTTTAATGAGTATGCTAGAGCTAATAACTTTTTAAAGGCTAAAGATAAAAATTTAGAAGGACCAGATACGAGGGAAGGGTTAACAGCGATTATTAGTTTGCAAATCCCAGAAAAGTTATTACAATTTGAAGGACAAACTAAAGGAAAATTAGGTACGCCAGTTGCTAGAAGTGTTGTTGATAGTATTACAGCTGAAAATTTACAATTTTTCCTTGAAGAAAATAAAGCGATAGCGACTAGTATAATGGAAAAAATGGTTAAATCAAAACAAGTAAGAGAAGCCGCTCGTAAAGCCAGAGATGAAGCTCGTAGTGGTAAAGGTAAGGGAAAAAAAGAAAGAAGTTTAAGTGATAAATTAACGCCTGCTCAAACTAAAAACCCGAAAATAAATGAATTATTTTTAGTTGAAGGAGATTCTGCGGGTGGTTCAGCTAAACAAGGACGAAATCGTAAATTTCAAGCGATACTTCCTTTAAGAGGAAAAGTTTTAAATACCGAAAAAGCACGCCTTGAAGATATTTTAAAAAACGAAGAAATCAATACAATGATTCATACGATTGGGGCTGGTGTTGGTAGTGATTTTAAGGCGGAAGAATCTAATTATGATAAAGTTATTATTATGACCGATGCCGATGATGATGGGGCTCATATTCAAATATTACTTTTAACCTTTTTCTATAGATATATGCGGCCTCTTATCGAAGGCGGACATCTTTATATTGCGATGCCTCCTTTGTATGCTTTAAAAAATGGTAACAAAATATATGGATATGCTTGGAACGATGAGGAAGCGGATGAATTAAGAAAAACTACTAAAGTAAAACTCGATAAACAAAGATATAAAGGGCTTGGAGAAATGAATGCGGAACAACTTTGGGAAACCACAATGAATCCGGATACAAGAAACTTAATTAAAGTTAATTTAACTGATGCTTCTTTAGCCGAAAGGCGAGTAAGTGTTTTAATGGGTGATAAAGTTGAACCACGAAAAGCTTGGATTGAAGAAAATGTTAAATTTACGATGGAAGATAATTATGAGATGTAGGTGATAGAGTGGAAGATATAGCAAAAAGAATACACGATTATGCCCTAGAAGATATAATGGGTGATAGTTTCGCCCAGTATGCGAAGACAATTATTCAAGATAGAGCTTTACCGGACGTCA
Source organism: uncultured Bacilli bacterium (assembly GCA_944358735.1). GTDB lineage: Bacteria > Bacillota_I > Bacilli_A > RF39 > UBA660 > Coprosoma. Next base: position 8,497 of record CALVRT010000037.1, read on the forward strand.
GAGATGGATTAAAACCTGTTCAAAGAAGAATTTTATACGCAATGTATAAAGATGGCAATACTTATGATAAACCAACGCGAAAATCAGCCAAAGCTGTTGGTAACATTTTAGGCCTTTATCACCCACACGGTGATTCTTCAGTTTATGATGCCCTAGTTAGAATGAGTCAGTGGTGGAAGAATAATGAGTGCTTTGTCGAAATGCAAGGTAATAATGGTTCGATGGATGGTGACGGCGCGGCCGCAATGCGTTACACTGAAGCGAGACTTACAAAAATAGCTGGAGAAATGCTGGCTGACATCAATAAAGATACTGTTTTAATGAGTTTAAATTACGATGATACTTTACTTGAACCGACAGTACTACCGGCAAAATTTCCGAATCTTTTAGTTAATGGTAGTACTGGTATTAGTGCCGGTTATGCCACGAATATCCCGCCACATAATTTAGGGGAAGTAATCGAGGCAACTATTAAAAGAATTGAAAGTCCAAACTGCCGTTTAGAAACAATAATGGATATTATTAAAGGGCCTGATTTTCCAACTGGTGGTATTGCTGAAGGAATTGATGGTATTCGTAAGGCTTTTGAAACAGGCAAGGGTAAAGTTAACGTTAAAGCCCGTTATACGGTTGAAGGACCTAAAAATAAAAGACAAATTATAATCACGGAAATACCTTATGAAGTCAATAAAATGGCTTTAGTTAAAAAAATAGATGACATTAGAATTGATAAGAAAATTGATGGCATTAGTGAAGTAAGAGATGAGACTGATAGAGAAGGCGTTAGAATTGCTATTGATTTAAAGAAGGGCGCTAATGAAGAATTAGTTATTAATTACTTACTTAAAAACACTGATATGATGATTTCTTATAGCTATAATATGGTGGCAATTGTAAATCACCGACCAATGACCCTTGGAATTATTGATGTCATAGATGCTTATATCGCTCATCAAAGAGATGTTATTACGAGAAGAACTGAATTTGATTTAAAACACGCCGAAGCGAGGCTTCATATTGTTGAAGGTTTAATTAAAGCTTTAGATATTTTAGATGAGGTTATTAAAACTATTAGAAGTAGTAAAAATAAAGCTGATGCTATCCAAAACTTGCAAACCGAATATGATTTTTCTAAATTACAAGCGGAAGCAATTGTTAATTTACAATTATATCGGTTAACCAATACTGATGTCGCTGTTTTAGAAGAAGAAATGGAAGAATTAAAACAAAAAATAACAGTTTTAAAACAAATTTTAAGTAATGAAGAAGCCTTAAAACATGTAATGAAAACGGAACTTAAATTAGTTAAAAAAGAATATGCTTCTCCTAGAAAAACAACAATTAATGAAACGGCTACGGAAATCAAAATCGAAACTACTGATTTAATTGCAAAAGAAGACTGTATGGTAGTTGTTTCTAAAGAAGGATATGTTAAACGCGTTAGTGCTCGTAGTTATGCAGCTAGCGATGATGAAACAGGTTTAAAAGATAAAGATTATGTTTTGAATCTTTATGAAGCAAACACGATGGATACATTAATATTATTTACAAGTTTAGGTAATTTCCTTTATATCCCGGTTTATGAACTACCAGATATGAAGTGGAAAGAGCTTGGTAAACATATTAGTAACATTATTAAAATAAGTCCTGATGAAGAAATTATTGGTAGTTATTTGACTAGTGATTTTAATGATGTTAAATTCTTAACGTTTACGAAAAATGGAATGGTTAAGAAAAGTTCATTAACTGATTTTAAAGTTCAAAGATATTCTAAGCCAATTAGTCTAATGAAATTAAAAGCTGATGATAAAGTTGTAAGCGCGGTTATTTGTGAAAAAGAAATATTTATCGCAACGAAAAATGGCTATGGTCTTCGTTACTTAAGTGATGAAGTGCCACTTACTGGCTTAAAAGCTAGTGGTGTTAAAGCAATTAATTTAAAAGATGATGAAATTGTTAGTGGTAGTTCATTTACTACAGCTGATTATGTTTTAGTTATTACTGACAAAAATACTGGTAAACGGATGAAATTAGATGAGTTTGAAATAACTTCAAGAGCTAGAAAGGGTGTTTTATTAGTCCGTGATGTTAAGTCTAATCCTTATAAAATAATTAAGATGTTTACGATTAGTGGAAAGGTAAATGTGGGGTTAGTTACAAATGAAATTATTTATTTAAAAGGCACAGATTTTAGATTATGTGACCGTTATCAAACTGGTAATACTTTAACAAAAGAAAATATTAATGACGCTTTTATCCTTAAAAGTGAAGCTGAAGAAGTAAATGAACCAATATCATTAGATAAAATTGATGAAGAAATGATGACAATTGATGATTTTTTAGGTGATATTAAATAGTCATCTTTTTCTTGACTTATTTTAAATAATAAATAAAATTACTGTAAATTTACAGTAGTTTTTCTTTTTTGTTATTGTCAAATAATTTTAATTATGATATAGTTAAAGAGAATAAAATAAATAGTAAGGGAATAAAGAGGAGTGTGATATTGTGAAGAATATAAAAAAATTATTTATTTTATTAATAACTGTTTGTTTAATTGGCGGTTGTACCTTAAAAGCTGAATATAATATGGACATCAAAAGTGATAAGTCAATGGATTTTTCAGCAATTATGGCTTTTGATGAAGAATTGATTTCAGCAATGGCATCTAATGGTGATGGAACAATGGGTGATAGTTCTTTAACAGATGATGGTACTACGATTACTGATGATACCACAGGAACTACTGATGATTCTATGACTACTGATGACGGCACTTTAACAGATGATACTACTGGAGCAACTGATACTACAGCTGATGATACTACTGGTATAACTGAAGATGGTACAGTTACTGACGATAATACTTTTACTGACGATTCTACTTCTACAACAACATTAACCGATGAAGAACAATGGGCGATTATTGAAAATGCTGTTTCTGAAGAAGATAGAGCCCAGTATGAAGAAGCAGGATATAAAGTTGAAAGATATGAAGAAGGCGGATATAAAGGTTACAGATATACCAAAAGTTTTGACAATATTGAAGACCTTACTGTTGCCGATGTAAATTTCAATGTTGATGGTACAGATACTGTTGAAGGAGGTAACAAAGCTTTATTTACTAAAGATGGACTTAATTATAAAGTAAGTATACCATTTGAAACATCTAGTGAAATGAGTTCAATGGGTGTGGCATTTGATATGCAGTTTGTGGTAACATTACCAAATGAAGCTATTAGTAATAATGCCAATAGTGTTTCTGAAGATGGTAAAACATTAACTTGGAATTTTAATAGCGATAATGAAACTATTGAGTTTGAATTTTCATTCATAAGTAAATATATTATTTATGCAGCTATCGGGGTAATTGCTTTATTAGTACTTATCGTTATAATCGTTATTATTAGAAAAATAATGAAAAAAGGTAAAAAGAAAAAAGAGGCAGTTAATCCTGATAATAGTGTAGTAACACCAATTCCAGAAATGCCTACTGTGTCTAATGATTTAGGAATGAATACCCAGGTGCAAGAAGTAGCTCCAGTACCTGAAGTTATGAAAGCTCCAAGTGCTATACCAATGCAGGAGACTCCAGTAGTACCAAATATGACAAATGTTTCAGTAAATGAACAACCTACTTTTAATGAAATGCCTTCAGTAAATACTGGAACAACTAATAATCAGGTAGTAAATGAACCGGTTAACAATACGATACCGACACCGCAAACTCCAGCAGTAGAACCGACAACACCAAATAATTTAGAAACTGGTATGCCAAATACGACTCCAACTGCTAGTCAGGAGACAACAACTTTAGCTAAAGATATTTTTGGTGGTATGCCAAATGAAGAGACATCAAAAGAACCAACTAATTCTGGTAATGATATTGAAAAACTTTAAAATTAAGTGGTAGGCCAAATGCATACTGCTTTTTTTGTTTAATTATTAATTTTCAAATTTTGTTCAATAAAACCATTTATACTTTGTTTTTAAATGATTTACAAGTAAATATATTTGTGCTATACTTATATTATAGTAAAGATAGGTGTGAAATATGAGAAGGAATGGTTTTACGTTAATTGAGTTATTAGCTACTATTTTAATTTTATCAGCACTTATTTTAATAGTTGCTCCTTTAGTTATTAATTCAGTAAAAAAGGGAAAGGTTTTAGCTGATGAGGAAACTTATAATAGTATTTTAATGGCTGGTAAAAACTGGGCAAGTGACAATAAAAATAAACTTGAAGATTATACATCAATTACGATTGATGACTTAATAAATGGTGGGTATATTGATGATGATATAGAATTACCTTCAACCGGGGATGATGTTGATAATACTTGTGTTTTTGTCAAAGAAGTTAATGGGAATTATTATTATGAACTTGATAAAGAATGTCAACTTTTAATGGATTCACAAGAAAAAATCACATATTATTGTCCAGACGATTATACTCAAAGTGGCAGTGGTGAAAATACTATTTGTACTGGTAAAACAACTGCTTATACTAATAAATTATCCCAAATCAACTATAGTTGTCCAAATGGTTATACAAAAAGTGGAAATGGTAGTAGTACAAAATGTAGCAAAAAAACGACAACAACAACAAGTAGGTTAAGTAGTACAAGTTATTACTGTCCAAGCGGTTATACTAAAAGTGGTAGTGGAAGTAATATAACCTGTTATAAAACAACAACAACCACTACTAATGCAACAGCTTCTGGCACTTCTTATGGGTGTTCTAGGACAACCGCGCCTGATTGGTCTGGTTGGAAATTACAACTTAAATATTTTTCAAGTTATGATTCAGTTTGTAGAAGTACATCTATTAGTAGGGGGTATCATTGTGTAGCTTATTCACAATTAAGAGGGACTGTTACTTGTAAAAATGGAGCGTGGTATAGTAATACTTATACTCAAGATACTGCTTGTATGACTGGCTGGCAACCATCAGAAAGTTCGTATAAGGAAAATGGTGATTGTGCGGTTATTGGAGATGGTGAATATCATCCAACAATGGATATGTATAAATTTTATGATGATTATTTAGTAAAAACAACAAATTATAAATGTCCAAGTGGTTATACATTAAGTGGAACGAAATGCCGGAAGACTACAAAAACTTACACTAGTAAACGTTCTTCAACAAGTTATTATTGCCCAAGTGGTTATACAGCTTCAGGAAGTGGAAGTTCAATGAAATGTTCTAAAACTACGACTTCATATACTAATCCTTCAACTTCAACAAGTTATTATTGCCCATCAGGTTATACAGCTTCAGGGAGTGGAAGTAATATAACTTGTTCAAAACAAGTGACAACAACCACTAATCCAGGAAAAAATATAAACTATGTTTGTCCAGAAGGTTATACCCAAATTCATGGCAAAGATAAAAATAGTCAGTGTTTAAAAGATAATGTTAAAGACTAAAAAATATTTGTTTTTAGTCTTTTATTATTAAAACAATAGTATAAAAAAGATAATTAAAATTTATTTTGAGCTGACTTGCAAAAGTAAATGCGACTTTGAAAGGTTAAATGCAACCAAATAGAGAAAAAGCAAGGCAAATAAGCAACAAAGGCAAGCTTTGTTGAAAAAAA
>CALVRT010000038.1 GCA_944358735.1 uncultured Bacilli bacterium
AAAAAAGTAGATTTCTCTACTTTAATGCATCAATATGTTTTTTTAGTTGTTTGGCTTCTTCACCTAAAATTATTTTAAGTTGATTATCAATTTCAACAATTCCTTGAGCTCCCATTTTTTGAATAGATTCTTTATCAACTAAATCAATATTACGAAGATTTACAACAAATCTTGAAGCATTCACTTCATAATCAATAATATTAGCTTTTCCCCCTAAACATTCAACTAACTTATTAGCATCCATCTTAAAATCTTTTTTCTTGGATTTCATTATCGCAAAAGCGATAGTTACTAAAATTAATATAATTATAATATATTGCCAAATCATTATATCACCCTATTACCATTATACTATAAAATTAAAAATTTTGAAACTTTTTTAGAAGATAATTGTATATTTGTTACTTTTAGTGTATTATATTTATTGGTGATACTTATGAAGAAAATATCAAAATATAAAATTGACAAATCAATCTTACTACCATTAATTCTATTTATTATTATAAGTGTTTTAACTCTTTATGGAACTAATAGTATTATTCCTGACTATATGGGTGATTTACCACTTAAACAGCTTATTTGGTACGCGATTGGCTTTGTTTTAGCTTATCTCGTTATGACGGTCAGCAATACTTTTGTTTACCGAATAAGTTGGTTTCTATACGGCATTGGTATCATCTCGTTAATTGGCTTATTTTTCTTTGGAACGACGATAAACGATGCTACCTGTTGGTATGAGATTGAAGGTATTGGAACTATCCAGCCTAGTGAATTTATGAAAGTAATACTAATTATTACTAATGCGACAATGATTGCTAAATTTAATGAAAATTTCCCTAATCCAACCGTTAGAGAAGAATTTTATTTCTTAATTAAAATAATGGCTGTAGTTTTCGTTCCAAGTTTACTTACTTTTATGCAGCCAGATACTGGTAACGTTATTATTTATCTATTAATTACAATAATTATGTTATTTATTTCTGGAATTAGATATCGCTGGTTTGCTTTATTATTTGGAATTATTGGTGTTCTAGTGGCCTTTGTGGTAATTATTTATTTCATTAGTCAAGATTTATTTGTTAACATTTTTGGAACTAGTTTCTTTCTTCGTATCGATAGGCTTCTTGATTGGTCTAATCAAAGTGGTTATCAACTTGAAAATAGTTTAAGTGCGATAGGTTCAGCCGGATTATTTGGGCATGGTTGGGATACTAATCCAATTTATTTTCCAGAAGCCCAAACCGACTTTATCTTTGCCGCTTTTGCTAGTCATTTTGGTTTTATCGGTTGTGTTTTACTTTTATCACTAATTGCTTTCTTTGATATCAGACTTATAATGCTAGCCATTAAAACTAATAGCTTAACAAATAAATATATTTTAGCGGGCGTTATTGGAATGCTTATTTACCAACAAGTCCAAAATATTGGTATGACTTTTGGTCTAATGCCAATTACGGGTATTACTTTACCATTTATAAGTTATGGTGGTTCAAGCCTCTTAAGTTATATGCTAGCAATGGGTATTGTCTTTAATATTTCTAATGAAAATATTAGATATACAAATAAATCAGGTATTTAGCCTGATTTTTATTATGGTAAGATACTCCAAAGACTGCCAATTTTTTTACAAAATGTCAAAAAAAGAAAAGGTTAATTTTCCTTTTCCCATTTCCAATTTTTAATTTCTGGCATATCTTCACCATATTCTCTAATATATGCATTATGGTCAATTATTTTATTTTTCATTTTTTCCATTAAATATATTTCTTTACTACCTTGATTTTTCAAATGTTCAATGACATCAATTACCAAATGAAATCTATCTATTTTATTTTGAACACGCATATCAAAAGGAGTCGTTATCGTTCCTTCTTCTAAATAACCGTGAACAGAAATGTTATGATTATGTCTTAAATACGTAAGCTCTCTAATTAAAGAAGGATAACCGTGATAATTAAAAATAATTGGCCTATCTTTGGTAAAAAGTAAATCATATTCATCATCATTTAAGCCGTGAGGATGTTTAGAAGGAGATTCTAATCTCATAACATCGACAATATTTATACATCTAATTTTTAAATCAGGTAATTCTTCATTTAAAATTGAAATGGCCGCAATTGTTTCTAAAGTAGGTGTATCCCCACAACACGCCATTATAATATCAGGGTCACCTTCTTGGTCATTACTGGCAAAATTCCAAATACTTAACCCTTTAGTACAATGCTTAATTGCTTCTTCCATTGAAAGCCACTGATAACTAGGATGTTTAGAAGCAACAATTACATTAACATAATCTCTACTTTTAATACAGTGGTCAAAGGTTGAAAGCAAGCAGTTCGCATCTGGAGGCAAATAAGCCCTAACAACATCTGCTTTTTTATTAGCTACGTGGTCGATAAATCCAGGGTCTTGATGAGTATAACCATTATGGTCTTGCTGCCAAACATTAGAAGTTAGTAAAAAGTTTAAGGAAGCAATACTTCTTCGCCAAGATATTTGATTGCACACTTTTAACCATTTGGCGTGCTGGCTAACCATAGAATCCACAATTCTTATAAAGGCTTCATAACTTGTAAAAAATCCGTGTCTTCCGGTTAATAAATAACCTTCAAGCCAGCCCTCACACATATGCTCGGACAAATAAGAATCCATTATTCGGCCATTTTTATTTAAATGTTCATCGGATTTAACAATTTCTTCTTGCCAATCCCGGTCAGTAACATCAAACATTTGATAAAGCCTATTGGACATTGCTTCATCAGGACTAAATGACCGAAAATTATGTGGATTATTTTTAAAAACATCTCTAATATAGCCACTTAAAATATTCATATCTTGTTGTTTCACTTCACCAGGTTTATCAACTTTAACGGCATAATCTTTAAAATCTGGTAAAATTAAATCTTTTAATAATAAACCCCCATTAGTATGCGGATTTAACCCCATACGTCTATTGCCTTTAGGGATAATTTCTTTTATTTCTTCTTTTAATTTACCATTTTCATCAAATAATTCTTCCGGTTTATAGCTCTTAAGCCATTTTTCTAAAGCTTTTAAATGCGTTTCACTTTCCATCGAAATAGGTACTTGATGAGCTCTAAAAGTGCCTTCAATTAAATTACCATCAACTTTTTTCGGCCCTGTCCAACCTTTAGGTGTTCTTAAAATTATCATTGGCCATCTAGGAATTTCCGAATTATTTTCTTCTCTAGCTTTAGTTTGAATTCTTTTTATTTGTCTAATAACTTTATCCATTGTACTTGCCATAAGCTCGTGCATTGTCATTTGATTATCACCTTCAACTAAATAAGGCTGATAACCAAGACCATAAAAATAACACGCTAGTTCTTTTTTACTCATTCTTGACAAGACTGTCGGATTACTTATTTTATAGCCATTTAAATTCAAAATAGGTAAAACAGCTCCATCAACCACCGGATTGATAAATTTATTAGAGTGCCAAGAAGTAGCTAAAGGACCGGTTTCTGCTTCACCATCACCGACAACACAAGCCGCAATTAAATTAGGATTATCTAAAACAGCTCCATAAGCGTGCGCTAGAGAATAACCGAGTTCTCCGCCCTCGTGAATACTACCAGGGTCTTCAGGAGCAGCGTGCGAAGAAATACCACCTGGAAAGGAAAATTGTTTAAATAGTTTTTTTAATCCTTCTTCGTCTTCTGTAATATTAGGGTAAATTTCGGTATAACTACCTTCTAAATAGGTGTTAGCCACTAAAAAATTACCACCGTGTCCAGGACCAGAAACATATATCATATCTAAATCATATTTTTTAATTACTCTGTTTAAATGTGTATAAACAAAGTTTTGTGCTGGGACTGTTCCCCAATGCCCAACAATTTTTCTTTTAATATGTTCTTTTTTTAACGGCTCTTTTAAAAGTGGATTATCCAATAAATAAAGCTGACACGCCGAAATATAATTAGCTGCTCTAAAGTATTTATCTAATAATTTCAATTCTTTTTCATTCATTTTATCCCCTTCTATTCTATTAATATTATATCTTTTTTTGGAGGAATATACAACTCTATTTCCATATTTTGTGGTGTTTCACTTCCAACTTTTGCGCAACAAAAAAACAGACTTATTCAGCTGTTTCTACTTTTACTACTTCTTTTCCTTTATAATAACCGCATTTTGTGCATACTCTATGTGGTTTAATTACCGCACCACATTTAGGACACGTAGTGGTAGTTTTAGCATCAACTTTATAATGAGTTTGACGCATACGTTTACTTGTTTTACTTGTATGTCTTGCAGGTACTGCCATATTTATACACCTCCTATAATAAATCTTTTAATTTAGCTAAACTAGGATTTACCTTTTCTTCTTCGGTAACAAGTTCCCATCCCTCACCTTTAGTAATCATTTCAGCATCGTCACTAACAACACGAATGGGAATTTCCATTAATATATTTTCCCATATTATCGGTAAAATATCAAGTGTTTTTTGATTATTTTTGAAATTTTCGTCAATTTCTTCAAGCATTTTGACTATATCACCATCAATTCCAAGGTCAAAATCATATGGGGTTGGCTTTAAAGTCCTTGAACACGGTAAAATCATTGTTCCTTTAACTTTAGCCTTAATTAATAAATTATCAAATTCGTCTTTAACAATTTCTCCGGTTATTTTTACATCATCTAACTTTAATATTTCAGTGCCTTCTAACTGTTCTTTATCAAAAGAATAAATTTCATCTAGTTTAATTTCATCTTTTGCCCCCGAATATAAACTCCATACATCTATATCCATAATAATCACCCATATATAATTATAAACTAAAAGTATTATAAAAGCAATTCTGTTTGTCATCTTCTCCAAAGATTGCCATTTTTTTTACAAAATGTCAAGGGTATGCTATAATGGGGACAGGTGATTTAAATGGAAAACGAAATGAATAAAAGATGTTTTGATATTATTAAAAAACTTAATCTAAATCCTAGAATCGTAACTCACCGACCAATATTAAATTATGAAACTGCCGAAGAAGTTGATAAAGAATTAAATCTTACTGGTGAAGAAACCAAAACTTTATTTTTAAAAAGTAAAGCTAATAACTATTATCTTTTTATTACTTTAGCTACAGAAAGAATGAATTCTAAACAAATTAAAAATATATTAGGTGAAAAAGTAAATTTAGTTAGTGGTGAGGAAATGATAAGTCTTACTAGTATGCAGCCAGGATGTATGACCCCTTTTGGATTAAAAGAAAATTTAATTATGGCAATTATTGTTGACCCTAAAATATATAATTTTGATAAATTAATCTGTGCTTTTGGTAGTGAAACAATGTCAATGGAAATTAAAAGTGAAGATTTAAAGAAAATTTTAGAGTATTCTTATAAAACTATATATACTTTAAGCTAGGTGAAAATATGAAAAGTGTAGGAATTATTTGCGAATATAATCCATTTCACAATGGGCACATATATCACATCAAAAAAGTTAAAGAATTATATCCTGACTATACTATTATATTAGTTATGAGTGGCAATTTTACCCAAAGAGGCGAAGTTAGTTTAATAGACAAATGGGAAAAGACACGTCTTGCTTTAAATTATGTTGATTTAGTTGTCCTTCTTCCTTTTCCCTTCAGCACCCAATCAGCTGATATTTTTGCTTACGGAGCCACCCAAATATTAAAACATTTAAAAGTAAATGCTTTAGTCTTTGGGGCAGAAAGCTCTTATGATGATTTATATAAAGTGGCGAAAGTTCAAAAAGAAGAAAAATTTCATACTTTAGTTAAAGAATATATGAGTGATGGTATTAATTATCCTTCAGCTTTATCAAAAGCCTCATACTCTTTAACTGGTATAAAAATCGATAAACCTAATGATTTATTGGGGGTTAGTTATATTAAAAATTTAATGGACACTAATATCCATATCAAAACAATTAAAAGAACTAACGATTTCCATCAAAGTGATTTAAGTAGTAATATCATTAGTGCGAGTACCATTAGAAATTTATTAAAAGAAAAAAAAGACATTAAAAAATATGTACCTAAAGAAACTATAGAAGCTTTAAATAATTATCACTTTACTGAAGAATACTTTCCTTATTTAAAATATAAAATAATCAGTGAAAACGATTTAAGCATTTATCAGTCTGTTGATGAAGGAATTGAAAATAGACTTAAAAAATATGTTATTGATGCTAATAGTTTAGATGAATTTATTAATAAAGTAAAATGTAAACGTTATACTTATAATAAAATAAAAAGAATGCTGATTCATATACTATGTTCCTTTACTAAAGAAGAAGCTAAAAAAATGAAAAATATAGAATATATTAATATCCTTGGTTTTAATGAAAAAGGAAAAAAATATTTAAATAAAATTAAAAAAGAGATTGATATTCCCTTAATTACTAAATATTATAATAACGAAATGTATGATTTAGAAATAAGAGCCGATAATATTTATCATATAAACGAAAAAGATAAAGAAAATGAATACGCGAGAAAGCCTATTTATTAACTTTATCTTTTTTTTGACAATTAGGACAGTAATAAGTCCCTCTACCACCAACTGTTATTTTCTCTATTTTTAGATTACAATTTGGACAGACTTCTTTAGTATGAACTAAAAGCTCATTTTGAAATCTTCCGTGAACACCTTCTTCAGAAGTATAACTTTTAATAGTTGTACCTCCAAGTTTAATTGCTTTTTCTAAAACTTCTTTAGTGTATTTGATAATATCATCTAAATTATTATCAGTTAAATTAGAAGCTAATGTTTCAGGATAAATTTTACTTAAAAACAAAATTTCATCTGCATAGATATTGCCAATTCCCACAATAATACTTTGGTCAAGGAGTTCTGTTTTGACCGGCTTCTTTTTAAATTTCTTTCTTAAATATTCTTTATTTAAATGTTCATCCCAAGGTTCTAACCCTAATTCATTTAAAGGTTTTTCTGTATATACTTTATCTTTATCTATTAAATACATTTTTCCAAATTTTCTTGTATCATTATACCGAAGTTCTGTTTTATCACTAAAAGTAAAGATAACATGGTCGTGTTTATTTCTTTCATCACCAGTATTTCTAATGAAGTATTTACCTTCCATTCTTAAATGGGAAAGTAAATAATAATCATCAAGTTCAAACAGCAACCACTTTCCCCTTCTGGTAATATTATTAATAACCTGATTTTTTAACTTTTCAGTAAATTCCTTTACTGAAGGACTAGCAATTATATTATTCCAATAAACAGTAGCTAGTATTATTTGTTTATTTAAAACTTCTCTTTTTAAAGCATTTTTAACTGTTTCAACTTCTGGAAGTTCTGGCATAGCTTACCACCTACAACTTTCTTTCAATTATTTCCTTATTTTCTTTTATAATGTTGGTTACATTGGTAATTATTTCAGGTGTTAACTTTGAAAAATAAAGTTTAATTTGTAAAGTTGACAAATTATTTACATTTAAAGTGTCAACCAAGCATTTTCCCATATTTATAAGGGGAATAGTACTATATTTTTGAATAATGGGTATTAAGACAGGATAATGGGTACAACCTAAAACAATTATATCAGCGCCTTTTAATTTTGTTAAATATTCATTAATTGCTTCATCTGTTTCTACACTATTTATCTTACCACTTTCAATTAACGGTACTAGTTTTGGGCATCCAATGCTTATCGCCCCTTTTATTCTTTTTTCAAAAAATAAACTTTTAGCCGTCATTGGGGTTGCCATAATCCCTACTTTATGATAATTGTTTTTATTTAAATAATTAATGGTTGGTGACAAAATATCAATTATTTTAACATCATACTTATCTTTTATTTCTTCATATATATTTGAACTAATCGTTCCGCAAGCAATTATAATTAATTCTACCTTTTGACTTATTAAAAATTTAATAATTTTATCTGATAATAATAATAATTCTTCTTTACTTTTAGTCCCATAAGGAACATTTAAGGTATCGCCAAAATATATATATTCATTACCAGGATATTTAGTAATTAATTCTTTTAAAACTGTAAGGCCACCAATACCTGAATCAAATACACCTATTCGCATAAATTACCTCCTACAACATTATACACTTTTTTTGCTTTTTTGCCTAAAAAAATAGCCTTAAATAGACTATTTCTTTGGTTTAATAATTTCAAGACCACCCATATATGGTCTTAATGCTTCAGGAATTCTCACACTACCATCTTCTTGATAGTTATTCTCAAGGAAAGCAATAAGTCCGCGAGGAGTCGCTAAAACAGTATTATTTAATGTGGTTACATATTCAGTTCCTTTATCAGTTTTCATCCTAATACCAAGTCTTCTAGCTTGGGCATCACCTAAAATTGAGCAAGAACCAACTTCAAAATATTTTTTCTGTCTTGGACTCCAAGCTTCAACATCACAAGATTTAACTTTTAAATCAGCTAAATCTCCACTACAGCACTCTAAAGTTCTTACTGGAATATCTAAACTTCTAAAGAATTCAACGGTATAAGACCACATTTTATTATACCAATCCATACCTTCCTCTTTTTTACATAAAACAATCATCTCTTGTTTTTCAAATTGATGAACTCTATAAAGGCCTCTTTCTTCAATTCCGTGTGCCCCAACTTCTTTCCTAAAACAAGGAGAATATGAAGTCATTGTAATGGGTAGTTCGCTTTCTTTAACAATTTGGTCTTTAAATTTACCAATCATTGAGTGTTCACTAGTTCCAATTAAATATAAATCTTCGCCTTCAATTTTATACATCATCGCATCCATTTCTTCAAAACTCATTACTCCCGTAACAACATCACTTCTAATCATAAATGGTGGGATTGTATATATAAAGCCTTTATTAATCATAAAATCTCTAGCATAAGAAAGCATTGCTGAATGAAGTCTGGCAATATCACCAATTAAATAATAAAAACCATTTCCACTTGTTCTGCCTGCGCTTTCTTTATCAAGTCCATTTAAATTTTCACAAATATCCGCGTGATAAGGGATTTCATAATCAGGAACTATTGGCTCCCCAAACTTTTCATTTTCAACGTTTTTTGTGTCATCCTCTCCGATAGGAACAGTATCATCGATAATATTTGGAATTACCATCATTTTTTCTTTTATTTCTTTGTTAAGTTTATCTTCTTCAGCCGTTAAAGCCTCTATCTCATCACCATATTTACTAACTTCCGCCTTAACTTTTTCGGCTTCTTCTTTGTCTCCTTCACGCATTAATTTACCAATTAAAGCACTTTTCTCATTTTTTAAAGCTCTTAAATTATCACCTTTTTGTTTGGCTTCACGACATTTAATATCTAAATCATAAATTTCATCAACTAATGGTAGTTTATGATTTTGAAATTTTTTCTTTATATTTTCCTTAACCATTTCTTTATTTTCTCTAATTAATTTAATATCTATCATTTTATCTCTCCTTCGTATTTTCTTCGCCTAAAATGGCTTTTATTTGTTCAATTTCTTGTTCTAGTTTTTTGATTTCTTCCAAAACATCGGTTTTTTGACTTTCTAAATCAGCACAAAAGTCTTGTAATATACTAAGTAACGACCACAAAGCTTCTCTAGGGGATTGTGGTAAACTTACGGTTAACGCACTCAACTCATCAGCTAAAAAAGGCAAATTATTTTTCACTTTTTCAACCACTAAATTAACATCATTAACTGGGCTGGAGGATAGTGATAACCTCATAACTGTATTAGTATTAAATTTAGTTTCTTCAAGTTTTTTATCAATATCTAATAACTTATACTTTTCAATTTCTAATTTATCATTAGCCTCGTCAAGCTCTCTATATCTTAATTCGTTTTCATCTTCTAGCATATTTTCCTCCTTTTAAAAATAAAAAGACTACTTGTAGGAGCGAACAAACGCGGTACCATCCTACTAATAGTCTTAATTTAGATAACGGCTAGGCCGGAAGTGATTAGCTTCTCGTCAAAAGTAGATTCATATAAGATTATATTAGTTTCCACCAACCACTAACTCTCTATTAATAATTACTTATACTATAGTCTTCTGACATCGATTTCAATATAAATATATCATAACACAGTTTATGATTATTGTCTACTTATCATTATTAATTTCTTTAATTTTTTGTTCTGTTCTTTTGCCATATTCAATTGATTCGTCATAAATAAAAGTAAACTCGTGCATTTGTCTGATATCCATTCTATCAAATAGTTTATGACGAATAAATCCACTAGCACTTTCTAAAGCTTTTAATGTTGTTTCTTTTTTACTTTCATCTAAAACAGTAAAATATATTTTAGCACTTGATAAATCACTAGTAACATTAGCGTCAGTAATCGTTACAAAATCAATATCTTTATTTTTTACTTCCATTTTTAAAATATAACTAATTTGTTCGATTAATTGGTCGTTAATTCTTTCTTGTTTAATACTCATATTCTCCCTCTTTTCTAGCTTTATTATATATAAAATAAAGTTATATTGTCAACGGCAAAATAAATTATATCCAAAAAAAGCGGGATTACCGCTTAATTTCAACCATTTCATAGGATTCGATAATGTCACCAACTTTGATATCATTAAAGTTTTCAATTGTAACACCACACTCTAAACCTTTTTTAACTTCTTTAACGCTATCTTTTTCTCTTTGTAATGAACCAATCTTGCCATCATATATAACAACATCAGCGCGGATTACTCTAGCTTTACTATCTCTTTTAATTATACCATCAGTAACATAAGAACCAGCAATATTTCCCACTTTAGAGAATTTAAATATTTGTCTTATTTCGGCATTCCCTAAAATATGTTCTTCATATTCTGGGTCAAGCATACCTTTCATTGCTGCTTCCATTTCTTCAACAACTTTATAAATTATGTCATATAATCTTATTTCAACACCAGCTTCTTTTGCTTTGTCTTTAATTTTATTATTTGGTCTAACATTAAAACCAATAATAATAGCATTAGAGGCTTTAGCTAAAACAACATCACTTTCGGTAATACCACCAACACTACTACGAATAACATTTATTTTAACGCCTTCAACATTAATTTTAGCTAGTGAATTTTTAACAGCTTCTGTGCTACCATTAACATCTGCTTTAACAATAACATTAATTTCTTTTAAACCTTCACTGATTTTGGCAAATAAAGCATCTAATGATACCGCGCTTTTTTGATGGGCTTCTAGTTGTCTAGCTTTTGTTTTTCTAGCTTCTGCTACATGCCTAGCTTCTTTTTCGGTTTCAAAAGCCATAAATCTATCTCCCGCACTAG
>CALVRT010000039.1 GCA_944358735.1 uncultured Bacilli bacterium
GAACCATAAAACCAATTTTCCACAGAATGACCTTTTGATATTACGTATTTTTTAGGTAACCCCTCTTTGTTCTTTTTGATAATATTTTTATTAACAGTTAATGTTTTCTTTTCAAAATCTATACAATCCCAAGTTAAACCAAAAACTTCTGATACTCTAAGTCCTGTGTAATAGGCTGTTAGAAAAGAATAATATATGTAGTGAACATCTTTAAATCTATCTAGTATTCTTTTTATTTCTTCTTGCGTAAATATATGAGCTGGATCTCCACATACAACTTCATATCTTGGAATATGTACTCTTTCTGCAGGATTATCGTTAATGAAATTTACTGTATAGCAAGCATATTTTAAAGAACCTTTGATTGTTTTTAATATACCTTTTAAGTACCATTTAGACAAATTCTTTTCCACATATAAATCATTTATAAATTCTTGTAACATTTGTGAATCTAGTTGAGATAATTTATACATACCAAGTCTTGGTTTTAAATATAACTTAATAATATTTAGATAGGTAACTATTGTTGAATATTTTAAATTAAAGTTACAATAATTATCTATCCAATAATCAAGATAGTCTGCATAGGACATATCTTTTTGTTTTTGTTTTTTTCCACATTGATAATATTCATTATAAGCTATTGCCCCTTCATGTAATGCTTCTTGTCTTGTTTTAAATCCAGATTTTGTTAACCACTTTCTTACTCCATCAATTGATGCTATTTCAATTCGGTATTCATATACCTTACCACGTTTTCTTACGCTTACCATTTTTTATACCTCTTTTCTAAATTTTGGTAAACAAAAAAGTCATCAAATTTGATGACTTTATCCAACATGTTTGTCCACATCAATATACTAAATTATTATATAAATCATGGTTTTTTGTCCACAATATTTAATTTACGTGGACAAAATGTGGACAAATAGCCTTTTTTGGAGTTTTTTTACGTGGACAAAATCCTCGCAAGCCCTTTATTTATCACTATTTACCACAACATTGTTTATATTTCTTCCCTGAGCCACATGGGCAAGGGTTATTCCTACCAATTTTTTCTTTTTTATTTATCCTATTCATATTATTAATCTCTTTTTTAGTAAAACCATTAGCTGTCCATAATGGGATATCGTTTTTATACAAATAAATATAATCAACAATTTTATTTAATATATTTTCCTCTAAAGTTGTATTATTTTTTTTCATTAATGCTTTTAAAGCTTCTGAACTAAACAAGTCTACTTGAACAAGCATCATAACCGTTCCTAAAAAATATTTTTGAGATAATTGGTCCATTTTGGATTCACTTAAATAATATCTAATTTGTGATATTACATCACTTATTAAATCTAATTTTTCTCTGACATTTTCATCAACAATTTTATAATTCCTACCAGCTTTGGGTTTTAAAATCAGGTTTCTTTCAAATTCTGTTAAATTTTTAGTTACTGAGTAATAATCATCAATTATATAACAATTATGGTTTAAAATCATTTGATTTAATTCATTAATGGAAAGGTCTTGATTATGATGTTCTTTCAATAATTTCTGTAAATCAGTTCTTTTAATCATCCCATTTAACATCATATAAGCTTCTATTAAATCTAAAGAATCTATGTCATCATTTAATAATGTATTTCTAATCTCATTAGGAACAAAAACCTTAATTTTATTATTTTCTTTATAAAGGTAAAAATACCCGCTTATTATTTCACTTGGGTCTATAATATATTTATTATATTCTTTTTCATGTTCATCAATTATTTCATCATTATCATCTGAAGAATAATCTTCATTCAGTAAACTTTCTATTATTTTTTCACCAATATTTTCAACAGAATCAACACTATATCTTTGACATAAAACTTCTTTAGCCTCAGAAGATAAATTTTTTAGACAATCGTCAAGCTTATCTTTAGGTTTTTTCGCAAGTATAAAATATTTTAACTGTTCCTCCGCTAAAGTTTTACCACCAAGTTCCCAAAAACGAATATTATCAAACTCCATAAGACATTCATTAATTTTAGCTATTTCATCGACATTTAAGTAATACTCATCATCTAATACCTCAATAATTTCATTTGTTGTTTTTGGTTTCAATACAATATTTACTAACAATTTTTGAAATTGGCTTTCAAGAGGAATATTTATAATTTGAACAATTTCATCTAATACTGTCGTTAAAGCAAATAAATACATCATGGCTTCATTATAGGATACAGTAGCATATTCTTTAGGAATTATTTTGGCTTCTTCAACTATAGGATAAATATTTGGCCAATAATATTCTTGACCTTTTATTGTTATCTTTTCAACTTTATCATCTATACATCTAAATAATTCGTCGGTATTCACTGAAATATTATGGTTTTGTTTATAAATCGCTAATAATAAATCTTTAGGTACCAATCCATAAATATAATGACAAGCTATTAAGCACGTATAAAAATTATTACTATGAGAATCAAGATAAGTTTTTGAATTTAGATTTTTCTTTAAAATTTTCTTAACATCACTAGGGATATAATATTTTTCTTCACCATCAACAATCGAATAATAAATTATACCCATACCTAACAAAATGTTTGCGTTGAAATCTTTAGAACCATTATTCACAAAATCATTTAGTTCATCTAGGCTATTTAAAGAAAGTTGACTTAATTCATTTTCCACATAATCAATAATTTTCTTTTCTAAGAATTCTATTTTTTCATTTTTTTCATTTTCTTAAAATTATTAATTTCATCATTACAAATAAAACGGCACATAACAGTTAACTGCTTTGAATCATACTGCTGCAAACATTGTTTTAAAGTTCCTTGACATTCTTTTTTACTAAGGAATATTATTTTACACATTGACCCCATATCACCGGTTAGTGCTGATGTGGCGGTTTCCTCCATTTTATTTATCAGTTTATCATTCATAAAAAACTACTTTTCTGTATTTTAACATATGTTTCCGTAAAATTAACACTAATTGACATTTTACTAGTTATTTTTCAATAAAATTACCTATTGTTATTATTTATAAATGGTAGTATTTCATTAACTTAGTCGAATCATTTTCCATAGCTTTCTTAACTTCCATATCAAACTCAATTGATGAAGAAGCCATAATTCCATCATAAACAATTTTACCTTTATATGGCAATAATGATGTAATAACAAGCATTGGTAAAGATTCATGGGGAATTATAGTATCAATATTTCCATTTAAACCTTTTATCATAAATGCTTTTTCATTATTCGTTAACATAGTATATTCAAGGCCAAATTTAATTACAATAAAAATATCACGAAAACCTTTTTTAAATTCTTTAATTATATCTATCTCTTCGTCACTAAATTTATAAGGATTAATTTTACAAAATTCATCAATTAATGTATCCTTTTCTTTCCAAAACTTTTTGATAATTGGAAGTACTTCTTCGACTTTTATATTTTTTTGTTTATAGATTTTATATTTATCTTTTATTTTATATTTTTGATTAGTATAATCTAATAGGGCAAAATATAGTTTGAAAAATAGTTTTGAATCTTTTTTGTTAAAGCAAGCATCTCCTTGTGGTATATCATTTAAAGTTTTGTTTAATACATAAGAGACTTCTTCTTTTTCTAATGTTTTTAACTCATTAGGAGTCAGTCCATTTAAAGCTCCTGATGGCATTTCATCCATGGCATCATCCATAAGTTCCAAAAAATCTGTTAAATCATAGCCCTTTAAAGCAGGAATACTAGCAATAGAATCTTTTAAACTTTTTCTATCTAAGTTTAACATGGCATATTCTTGGATAGGCCTAATCGCACTAAATGAGAAGAAAGGTAAAGACTGAAGTTCTGTATAAAATTTTTTTATTGTTTCATTATTCATATTAAAGTCGTTATAAAACAATGATTTATAATCTTCTAATTTAAGGTTGGGCATTTTAGAATAGTTTTGCTTAATTCGCCTTTCTTCTAGTTCATCGATAAGGTCAAAATAATCATCATATATCGCAACCGGCATATTATCACCTATATTAGGAATATCTTCATGTATAACGTATACATAATAATTAAAAACTCTATTATAAATTGTATGGTCAAATATCTCTTTATCTGAAATTTCTAACCAGATAGAAGCCATATTTATTAATGGATAAAGTAAACAACTACCTTGGACTTTACAAAAGCTTACCATAAGTTCATTTAGTTCATCTTTTCTTTTAGCTTCTTCCCAATTAACTTCTTTTAAAGCTAGCTTAACGTTATCATATAACTCATCATATACCGTTCCATCTACCCTATAACAAATTAATTTATTAGCTAAATTAGTTTTTTCCCACATATATTTAGCAGCATTAATTTCTTTTTTACCATCAATACTCATCTGTAAATATTTTAATTCTCTAGTTGTACAAATATCTATAATATTTTTAGGGGCTTCATATACTTTATATATTGCTTCTAACATTTTAACTTTAGTAATTTTTTCATAATCTTTAAAGTCATTAATAATTTTTGAATACTGTTCAAAAACAAATTCTTTTCAGTAATATTTTATTACTTCAAATGCTTTCAAGTGCAAAACCTCATTCCTTTAATATTAAATACTTTGAACAATATCCTCTAAATAAATATGTTCATAAAAATTGTTATCGGCTAATTCTTTAAACCATTTATCAATTTTTTCTTTTAAATCGTTATTGCATTTTCTATATATAGTTCTCATATACACACCTATTTTTAACATTAAATTAATAATACTTTCTTCATAATTTAAATATCCAGCATCATTAATACTTGTAACGATACTTTTAATTATTTTAAAACTTTCATTATAATCTTTTATCTCAATATATCTTTTTATTTTAATTAGATAGTCTTTTAATAGACTTTTAAAATTACTTTGTAAAATAGATGCGTTATATAAATTATTGTAATAATATTCGTATGTTTGCTTTGGAAGATATTCTATAAAATGTTCTTCTAATTGTTTTAGATTTAATTTTAATTTCTTATAACTAGGTATTTTCATTAAATAATTTTTTAATTCAGAAGCTGGTATTTTTTCTATTAATTCTTTCATGGTTACTTTTTCTTCGTGTATATATGGCTTTAATTCTTTAGTAATATATTCGTGATTATCAATGGCAAGTAACGTAGCGTAAATATGCTTACAAGGATAATCACAAGGACAGGTACATTCATAATCCATTATTACGTCATCATCAGTATAAACTGAAACTTCATAAAAATTATCATAACTTCCACTTACCTTAGCATAATAGTAATCTTCACCTGTTTTAATACAATTAATAACATTTCCATTATTATAATAATTTTCACCACGTTTTATTATTTGGGGTGCGAAATCTTCAAAAAAATTTTCAGCAAAATACGGTAGCATGTCATCATCGAAATCATCAGGTATTTCACCAATGTAAATTTTATTATCTTCTTTCATAATCAAACCAACTCTCTAAAAATCATTTGTTACTCACATTATAACATAGGCAGACATTATCCACAATAAAATTAATAAAAAACCGATGCTTTAAAATCGATTTCCTGTATATACGTTAGATAAGTTTAAAAGAAACTTAAAATATCAATTTCTATTTAAATATACTTTTTGGTGCTAGTATAGATATTGGTGAAAAATTAATTTGTTCATTCATAATACATACCTCCATAAATATTAAGGTAGTGTGAATAGTTTACTACACTACCCATAACTTTTTTACATTTTATTCTTCAGAATGTAAATTATTATTTTTACCCAATAATAAATTCTCATAAAACTTAATTAAATAACTTTTATCTTCTTTAATATTCAAATAATTACCCCTAACTAATGCATTTCTAAAATATACTGATTTATCTTTAAATAATGAGTTATTCACAGTATAACCTAAACTTATTAAATACTTTTCAATAAATACGGCAGTTGTTCTAGTATTGCCTTCTCTAAAAGGATGGACCTGCCATATATTAGAAGAAAAATCAGTAATATTTTTAATAACTTCTACAATAGTCATATCTTTATAATTTTTATCTTTTTCCATAGCTATATCATACTCTAGTGATTCAGTTAAAGTTTTACAGTCTCCATAAGTTACTGAATCATTATTTAAAATTTTTTCATGTTTAGAAAAGTCGACATTTCTAAACTCTCCAGCAAGTTCATAAACATCTTGAAATAAGTACTTATGAATATATTTTAGATAGTCTACTGATAAATCAAAATTATCTTTTTCTAACAACTCGACAATTCTCATAGACACAAAATCACATTCTAATTCATTATGATTAATACTATCTCGCTTATCCTTTTCAATATAATATTTTTTTAAACTTTGTTCTACCTCTTCTAAAGAAAGCTGTCCTAAAACATTTTTCTCACTAATTTGCTTTAAATATTTAGATGGTTTTAAATTATCTACCTCTTGCAGGCCTATTGCCATATCCCACTGTAATTGTTTTTTATAACCTTTAGGCTTTACTTCTTCTTGATAAAAATTCATACTAGAATCTAATTCTTTTTCACTCATATATTATCACCTAACTATAACCAGTATATCACAAAAATTAACAAAAACGAGCCTAACCATTAAGATTAAACTCGGAATTATCTTTATGGGGCGATGGGGATTATCTTTTAAAATAATTAGATAAAAATCGATTCCTTGTGTTGTATGTTAGCTCTGCTTGAGGGAGATTGCAAGATTTTTCTAATTATTCATACATAATTTTAAAATATCTTCTTCAGAAATTGTTTTATTATATCGGTCATTATAATCATTTATAAAATTATATATATTATTTATATAATCATCCACATTTGTTGCATCAACTAAAAGTTTTTCATCTAAAACTTCAATACCACCTAATATATATTGTTCATAAATCTTATAACACTCTTCTATTTCAGGAGAATCTTTAGTATATCTAAATGCTCTATTTAATCTTTGCTCAATTGCTATTTTATCTTTGTCGTGTAATAACATTATTAATTGGTAATTAAACTTCAAATTATCAGATTCATTACTCATTTGTTGATAATTAATTTTTTTAACATTATCAGTTTGAACACTTTCATCTCTCCGAGCTGTTCTGCCATATAAAAATCCAACAATAGGTGCGATGATTAGTACATCTACATTTCTATCAAATAATTTAAATTTTGTTTCACTATCAATTTCAGAAGTCAACCTAGTAACCATATTAGCATGTTTTCCTTTAAAAACATAATCATTTTCAAACATTATTAATCACCCACCTTTGTTATTTTACTATCAACTGGAAAATTTTTATCTCGAAGTGACACTTCATACTCTATGCCTATTTTATCTCTCATTTCATTTTTAGCAATGTTACCATCTGAATCTTTAATAAAAATTATTACTTGTCTAGCAATATTTGGAATTACTTCACATATATTTTTTATTCTTCTTTGATCAAATGAAGATAATGGAGCATCCATCACAAGTGGATATTCATCGGTTATAATACTACTGTCTGATGTTTTATCATTGACTTTTTGTTTAGCCAAGTTAATAACGCCTACAATAAATGCAAAAATAATAGAATAACTTCTTGCAGTATTTGCATCAATATTTGAACTATTATCTTGAAGCTCATTTACATATGAATTAATTTTATATTTTTCATCAATATTAATTGTCATTCCACCTGCATAAATCTGTTTGAATAACTGATTAATTTGATCTTCCAATTTTTCTCTAGTTTGAGCTTCTTGAAAGTCATAAGTTTGCTTAAATCTATTATACGCTGCTCTTGCATATAATATTTTCGTTTCAAGCAACTGATTTTTTTCTATTTTTAATTGTAATCTACTTATTTCTGCTTCTGCTTCTTTAATCTTTCCATCTAGAATACCATTGTCAATTTTTAATTTTTCTAATTTATCTTTAAGAGACTTACGTGTATGCTCCATTTCGATTTGTCTACTCTTGAAATCCTTAATTTTTGCGTTAGAAGATTTTAAAATTGTGTCATCGATTTCTCCTATTTCATGTTCTAGTTCTTCGATTTTATTGCTACATCCTCTAATTGCACCTAATTGAGTTTCAATATTAGAAAAATAACTATCACTTGATTTAATAACCCATCTAGAACGTTTTTGAAACTGATTAATTGATCCCCCCAATGATTCTGGTGGTATATATTTTAATAATGCTGTTAACTCTTGAACAGCTTTAGATGTAGGATCATCTAAATCACAACCACATAAACATTTTTTTCTATCAATCAAGTATTTTATTGTTGAAGCACTAACATCTGGAACCCCCTTATCTACATTGTCTGTATCTTTCAATTCATTTAAAGCGTCATTTATTAATTTCCTAGTCATAAAATAATATGTTTGTTTATTGAAATTGCTCATTAATAATGAAATAGCATTAATTTTATGTTGTTGTTCTCTATTCAAATCATCATTAAGTCGATTTAATGCCTGCTGTTGCTTTTCAACTTCTGCATAAGATAGAATATCTGCTTTAGTTTTATCTATTTCTTTATTATAATATTCAATTTCTCCTTCTATTTTTTCAATTTCTATATTATTTTTTTCTATTTTTTCAGTACTAGAATATATTGTATCTCTTAATTCTTTTGTTTGCTGACCACCAGCCTGATCTATTTGAGCATTATATCTTCCAATAACACTTGTACTTGATTTAGGGTTAAGATGATTAATTGCATTAGTTAAAGCTGTTAATCCTAATATATTTTGTACAGCAGTTTTAAACTCGTCGCTTTTCCCTTCATTAACCTCTGTAGCCATTTTCTCAATTCTCTCACCGTCAAAGAAAAAATATTTGGATAAAGATTCAGGTAAAATGCTTGCAATTGTTGCAGGATTTTTAAGTTCGTTATTAACAACTGTTTGTCCATCTTTATTCTTGATATAAATCTCTGATATTGAATTATCTGGTTTAACATTACCATTAATATCTTTTTTATAAATTTGTTTTCTAATAATGGTATATTCTGTTTTATTATGTTCCAATTCTAACGATACTGTTACATACTGATTCGTTCCACCCATCATCTCATTTTCGACAACACTATTTAAGACGGATTTATTCTTAAATCCTTCTGTTCTGCCATATAATACCCATTGAAATGCCTGTGCTAATGTTGTTTTTCCTGCACCGTTTTCTGCCATTACTAAAGTTACATTTCTTTCTTTATCAGTAGAAAATTCAATAGAGTGTTCACCTTTAAATGGTCTAAAATTTGTTAAAGATAATTTTTTTAGCAACATTTTATTTCCTCCTCTATTATTTTTTCTATTTTTTTCTTCATATCCTCATCATTTAGTTCTCTTGTTTTAACATTATCATTTTCTAAAGTTATGATATTTTTAACGATTCTTTTAAGTTTTTCATTATCAATATCATTTTGATTTAACACTTCAATTTCTTCGTTCTTGAAATCATCATTGCTATTCATAATACTCCTCCTCAATTTCTACATCATCAGATAAATCATTTTCATTCAATCTATATGTATCTTCTAACTCATACCTTAACTTGTCAGATTCCATTCGGCTAATTGCTAATCTGCTAAATTCAATAATTCTATTAACCTCATTTCTAACCATCGATTTTTCACATTTAATTTCATCATAAGTTAAATTAATTGCTTCATCTAATGGTCTAGGAAGAGTAATAAAATCATATATAATTGCAAATTCTTTCCCTGGATATTTTCTAAGTACTCTTCCTCTTCTTTGAATATACTCTTTAGGATTTGTTGTACTTGCTAAAATAAATGCAGTTTTAATCGCTGGTATATTCACACCTTCATCCAAACACTTTATTGCAACTAATGCCTGCAAATAATCTCCGTCTGAAAATTTCCTTCTTAATAAATCTCTAGTATAACTATCTTCTCTAGAAGTAAATTCAGCAACATGCATTCCCATTTCATTTCCTAGCATTTCTGTTATAGCCTCAATTTGACGCATATCATCGCCATTATCGTCTTGCATTGCAATCTTAGTAGCACCACAATATACCAGAATGTGATTATCATTTCTATACGGTTTAATTTCTCTTGCTAAAGTGGAAATTTTATTAATTGCTCCTGCTACTAATCTTGATCTTTTTTGAGCAAGTATTTTACCTTTATCAGATAATTTGGTTTTGCCATTTTTTTTAATAATACATTTTGCTATTTCCCTAGATAAAGAATGATATTCATTTAGTTCATCTTCTGTTAAATACACAACAATAGGATGATATTGATAAGGAGTTAAAAACTTTTCACCATCTCTACCATTTATAGCATCTTCTAATGTGAATTCTATGCATTTTTTACCAAAATAATCGTATAAGGCTTTTGTTCCCTCTTCATCTCCATGTCTTTCTAATGTTGCAGAAAGTGCTAATCTATAATTAAATTTATCTGTTAATGTTTGTTTTAGATTCTGTGCACCAAAATTATGAGCTTCATCTACAACAAGTAATACATTACCTCTAATATTGTTTAGTTGTGATTGAATATATTCAGTTGCAAAAGTTCCATTAGTACAAACAAAACAGAAAAAATTTCTAACTTCTAGGTTATAATCCATAATTGCCATTTTCAGTCTTTTTTTAAAATCCTTTTGTTCAGATGAACTATGTCCAATAATGGGATTGATGTTAAAATTAATTATATCTTCTACCCATTGATTTACTAAATGTTGATATGGACAAACAATGACGACTGCAAGTCTTCCTTTTAAATCTTTATATAATTGAGTAATAGCCCCCAACCCTGTATATGTTTTTCCTGTTCCTGTTGCCATATCAAAAATTCCATTATAATTGTTTGCTTTCCAATTATTGATTGCTTCTTCTTGGTATTTATACAGTTGTAAACCAGTTGGTATTTCTGGACAATTTGTTACACTTTTTAACTTTTCTATTGTACTATCTACGTGTTTATTTCTAAATTCTTTTTGATCGATTTCCCAATCAACAGAATTTTTCTTATACGATAGCAGTTTGTTCTTTACAACTTCTGGAAAATCAAACACCCCTGCATTACTATCATTATTATTCCATAGATTATCAAAAGCAGTTTCTTTTAGGTTTACCCAATCTTGTTCGTTCCATGATGTAAATACATCCACCACTTCGTAATTATGAATAAAAGCATTTTCAGATTCATTCATCGATCCAGAAAAAGCAACAACATTATTTTCAGAATCATAAATCAAGCCAAGTTTCTCGTGATATAAACCTAGTCTTTCATTCTGTAAAGAAAATGCAACTTTAATATCTAATTTTTCTTGAGCAATCAAAGTGGCAAGCATATTCAGTCTTTCCTCTTCAAAATAATTTTGAGGTTCAGTAATATATTGTAATAAAACTCTTTCTATAATATTATCTCGCACCTCATAACCTTTATTTATAGCTTCAATATCTTCTTCAGATAAATTAGGAGAAACAATTAAATTTATTTTTCCACCATTATTAATTAAATGACTAATTCCATATGATATTTCTAATAATGAAGATGAAGAGAAAAAACCAACACTCCTTTTATATAATGTAGCTTCTTTTAAAAGAGGAATATAAAAATCATTGACAATGTTATCTCTTGGTGATCTATACTCTTTTTTTAAATTAACATCTAATAAACTCATAATTCATCTCCTTTACAGTGACTTCAATGCTTTAATCAGACAATCAATATCTTCTTTTCGATTAAAATAACCCAAACTAACTCTTATAGTACCATTATACAACAAAGAGTCAATAAAGTCATGTACTAATGGAGCACAATGATAGCCAGTTCTAACACAAATATCATACTCATCATCTAATATAGTTCCAACATCTGAAGAAGAATAACCATCTACACCTATTGACACAACTCCAAATATTTTAGTATTGTCTACTGGAATAAACACTTTTAATTTTTCAATATTTTTCAATTCTTGAATCAGATATTTAGTTAATTCTACTTCATGTTCATAAATGTTGACACTATTTAGCCAGTCGATACTAACATTCAAACCACGTATAGCAACTATATTAGGGCTACCTGCTTCGTAACCATCTGGAAGATCATCAGCCATTTCTGGATTCATCGTATCAGAACCTGTACCGCCAAAAATGCATTTATTTAATTTATCATTTTTCAATTTAATATATCCTGCTATTCCAAAAGAAGCATATAAAGACTTATGACCGGCAAATACAACATATGATATATTGCTATACTGCTTAATAGGCACAACTCCAAAACCTTGCGATGCATCTAGCACATTGACTGAATTATATTTTGATGATAGTTCAAAGATTAAATTGTAAGGCAGTAGATATCCAGTTACGTTACTAACCTGAGAAATAAATACTGCTTTGGGATTATGTATGGCAAACAAATCATTAATTTTTTCATACTCTGGTTCCCACGTACTTTTATTAAATGGCAAAACTTCAATATGTATTTTTTTTCTTTTTTTCAACTCTTCCAAAGGTCTAATAATTGAATTATGTTCAAATGGACTAATATAAATATAATCATCTTCCTTAACATCCATACCAAAAATAATATCATTTAACGCAATTGTAGCAGAACAAGTAAATACTACTTTTCCATTCATATTGTTTAAATTTAAAATTTTTTCTCTAACATTTTCTTTTATAGTCGAAGCTATTCTTGCACTTTTATAACTACCTCTACCAGTATTAAAAGCATTCCTATTCGCTATATCTAATTCTGTATAAACTTTTTCTGGTTTGGGATAAGTAGTAGCAGCATTATCAAAATAAATCATATTTCACCTCACATATATTGCTTAACAATATCAATTAAAATTGATATTTTTTCTTGCTCAGACAATGATTCTCCATACTCATTAATAATTTCTTCTATATTATTTTTCATTGTATTTCCGATATCAAATATGTTATCATCTGAATTTATATATTTTTCTACTGTTTCATTACCGTATATTAAAGTAATTTTATTGGACTCGTTAAGAGGTACATTATCAATATCTTTTATCTTATCAATTATTATTTCCAAACCAGTTTCATAATTTTGGATTTCATTTGGAGACCAGTCTTCTATATAAAATCCAGTTATTATTCTTGAGATTCCTTCTATAATGTCCTTTTCATCATGTGTTGTTAAATATTTAATATAGTCAATTAATTGTTTTGTTTTCAAATCATAAACCATCGGAGAATTATCCAACTTGTTATTAGAAAACCATTCTTTTAGTAAAGAATTCAAACTTCCCTTAAATCTCGAATTAAATATTTTTTTTGTTTTTTCAATCAACAGTTCAGAATAATCATCCATAAAATGATCAAAAAATCGTTTCATGTTAGAAACACTATTACATATTTCTTCAAGATTAGTGGTTTTAAATATTTCTAAAAGGCTTTTATATATAAACTCATTATTGTTAATATCTGGTTTTAACAATTCATTTTTAACATCAATATATTCTTTTTTTACTTTTAAATAATCGTAGTCTGTTGTATACTCCCTTAAAATTCTTGGCAAAGACAATATCCATTTTTTCATTGCATCTACTAACTTTTTTAAATTTACTCTTTGATTATCTATATTAGTTATATTAAAAACATACATTAAGTTGGATAAATATTTAATTTTGTCGGTAGTACCTTTCTCCGTTAATATAAAATACTTATCAGGATTTTCGTTTATTTTTACTAAATTATTTGCATTTAAATCTATTTCTTTATTCATAAAGTATACAACAATAATATCGGAATAATTATATAATGAAATTGATATTAAGATAGGAATAATTCCCTTTCTTAATGAATAGGGTTTACTTTCCAACTTTTTATACAATTTATCAAAACTTATTTTATTATTTTCGCTTTTAGAAATAAAGTCATCAATTATATTTATAATGTGTTTAATCGATTTATTTTCCTTTTTTTCCACTATTGCTTTGTAAATTGTTGCCTCTGCACTTGTTTTACTTTTTATTAATGACTTATCATCATTCAAAATTGTTTCTATTACTATATCTCTTGCTTTTTTTATTGGTGCAGACAAATCTCTTTTATTTATCATTTCATTATTAATAATTGGTGTCTCACTATAAACTGATGTGCATATATCAGATAAAAACGAGCTTAAATTTTTGATTTTTTTCTCACTTTTATTTCTATAAATATATTCTTGAATATTATCTTCCGAAAAATACATATTTAGTTGTTCATCTAATAATTCGACAGTTTCCTTTTTCATTATTTCTAATTCATTACTTGATTCATTTTTTATAAAACTATTTATTAAATACTTGATAGATTTATATTCACGCAGTAATGATATTAAAGTTTTTGGAAAAACTGTTTTAGGAATTTTTAAAACAATTCGATCATTATCACATTCTTTAAAATAATCTTTAATCGTTTGAACATTTCTTGATTCTCTAATCAAATTTATAATAATGCCATCACAATAATTGTTTTCAAACAAAATATCAAAATTTCTTATTTCTTGCAATTCTTTTTCAGTCATAAAAACATTTAAAAAGAATCGTGTAATTTTATATTCATCATTATATCTTCTTGGAAGAGAATAAGTTCTTGTAACAACTTCATTAATTGTATCTTTTAAATTAACATCATAATATTGCTCTTCACTTAATCTTTTAATTTCTTTAGATAATGCTCTATTATACATTGTTGTAAAATCTAACTCATTTGTTATTTTTTTTCTTTTTATAACACTTTTTTCTATTAATTTATTTATAATTTCAATATATTTTTTTTCATCTAATTGTAATGCAGATCTAATTGTCATATCATCTGGAACAAGAATTTCTATTTCGTTAACCATATATATTATGGCAATAACCTTGATAATATCTTTTTCAATATTTTCATTACATTTACCTAAAGCATTTTCGGATTTTAACCATATATCTTTAATTAAAGAATCGTTTTCTTTTTTAAATATTGGTTTGAAATAATCATATATTTTAGAAACATTAAATAAGCCACTATCATTATTTTCAATAAAATATTTTAATCCATTCTGATCGTCATCAGTTAAAAAAGTAAATAAAGTTCTTTCGTTTTGCGCAATTCTTTCAGAAAGCAGAATTAGGCAATAAACGGTTATTGGATTTAAAGGAAAACATCCTTTAAACAATATTTCTTCAATATTATATATATTTTTAAATAAAGGATTTTCTTTAACATCTAAATAAAATTTTAAGTTTTCATTAAAAAATGATTGATAAAATAAATCAAATTGACTCTTTTTTGACAAAGCATAAGACACTATTTCATAGTTTTGTTCAATACTTCTATTAAAATATAGTTCTTTAAATCTTCCCTCAACTGTTCTAAAAGCATTAATTTTTTCATCACTTAGGTTTTTAGTATATTGATTCATAGCTTTATGAGTAATACAACTAAGATGTATTTGCTCATCAGATCCAGTTCTATTAGCTAATTCAGCAAAATCTTGTAACAATTTCAAATCTTTCATTATATGAGAACTTTCACTATATTCTAGAAATTTACTAAATTCGTCAAAAACAATAAATATTCCATTGAAACCGTATTTTTTTATTTCATATGTCATATCCTTGTATGTTTTCACCAAATCAGAATTAACAAGAGGATTAAACTCTTGTCCATGTAAGATACAACTATAAACATTTTTAAATGCAACATAATATTTTTCAGAATAATTTTTTAAGCCTTGTTTCAGTTCTTTTAAGGTATAGTCTTGTTCTAACAAACATTTTTTTAATTGTTCTATTATTTCTTTGTCACTTTCTTCCCATTTTAAAATAACATTCAATGCAATATCAAAATATGTTTTTACAACAATATCAGAGATATTTTCTCGTTCTAATGCTTCTGAAAGGGCTAGCAAAAAAGCCTGATTTAAATCTGCATAATTGCTATTAATAATAATAGGCATCAATTTGATTTTTTTTGTTCTTACTTCGGTTAAAATATTATATAATTCTTCATCCACTCTCTTAATTTTATTAATTAAATTATTTATTTCTTTCTCATCATCAGAATTATAATTACTTAATAAAGTAATTATAACTAAAAGCAAATGAGATTTTCCTTTTCCATAAGGTCCAATAAGCATTGATGCTCTATTTTTAGGGTTTATAACACTATTAAAATATTTCTTTAATAATTCACAAGCATCTTTTGTTGGAATATATTCTTTGATTTTTGATATATTATTAATATCAAATTGTAAATTTACTGAATATTGAAAATTTTCATTAACTCCAATTATATCCTTATACTTCATGTTACACCTCATTCAAAATATTCTTTCATAATCTCTTCAAGTGATAATTTTTTTCTAAAATAAACCATATTTAAACCTGCCGTTCTGTTAATTGTAATAAAATTTTGTCTTTTCATTTCATCAAGGTATTCATTTATTAGGTTTTTGTCTAAATTAAGTATTTTAGCAGGACTATTATCACTCTTCATTAATTCTTCAATACTTATATATTCTCTACCTTCAGACAATTGAATCATCAAATAGTAGATAATTAAATAATTTAAATCTCGATAATCTGGTTTTATTCTTTCATACATATTAACATCTATTTTTTTTATTAAATGCAATTCAGATAATGGGCAAATAAAGTTATTTTCTGGATTATCAATTTTTTCGTCAACAGAATAAGTTTTTATAATCATATTTACTTCATCTTGCAGTATATTTTCATTGAATTCTAACTTTTCATTAGTTAATATGCTAGCAATCTGTTCATATATATCTCTTTTAGAAAAAGTTTTTGCAACACATTTATTGAAAAAAATATTATAGATATATGCATCCTGAATATTTAATATCATTTTTAAATGAATTAACCACCATGAAAATATGTTTTCTAAATATGGATCATACTTGTCAATCAATTGTCCAAATTCGGATAATTCATAAGTTCTGTTTTTTTCTTCCATCAAACACGTGGCACACATCCAGTATTTTAAAGATTTAACCATATTCGTTCCAATACCTAAAATATCAGTTGCATCTGGCGAAGAAAATACTTTGGCATCTTTTTTTATAGCCTTTATTCCTTTGGCAAGCCACCCTTCTCTTATAGAAAAACTTTCATGCCTTTTCATTTTTATTTTCATATTCATATTGTTTTACTCCTTTCCTTGTTTAGTTCTTAAAACTTTTTTCATATAGCAACCGCCACTAAAATGTTTTACGCATTCTAAACAACCAACACATTTTGAATCGTTTATTTGATAAGATATATTAAATTTTTCTCCATTTTGTCTTTGGTTATGCCTTATGGATATAGCATTAAATTTACATACGCTTTCACACGCCATACAACCTATGCAAGTTTGAAATTTTGTAATTTGGTTCTTTATTAGCATTTCTCTTATTTTAGGATTACTAAATACCTTAGTTTCTTTCAAAACAGATACTTTCAATAAATTTTGTCCAATTTTTCCAGTTAATTTTAAAATTGGCTCTTTTGTTTTCTTATCAAGCACATAAACTTCTCCTAAACGTTTGTTTCCAATATTAAAATCAAGTAAGCCGAACGGTTTAAATAATTCATATAAATTTTCATCTATCGGCTTATTTAGATCAAAATTATAAGCATTTTCTTCTAATACACATGGCTTAAAACTTAATTTCGCATTAGAACTGTAATGCAGTCCATTTCCACCTTGTCTTGCTTTCCATCCTCCAGACGAAATGTATTCTTCAGGATCAGTTTTACCTATTTGATTTGCAAAATTAATTAAAATATCATGGAACACATCATATAGCTCTTTCATATAAATATTTGACAAATATTCTGACCAATAAGAATTGTTTGGACAACACCAGCAACCAACTCTAGAAAATCCTTTTCTATATGCATTATTAAAAGGGATTTTTCTTGTTAAAATATACAACCACACATCAAAATCAAGCCAATCAATAATTGGAGCAACAGTTTGTTGCTTGGTAATTTTGGCGCCACTGCTTTCTCTGTCATATTTGCTTCTTGCTAACGACTCGTTTCTTCTTAACCCTTGAAAAGTTAAAACTTTAGTTTTATTTCTAAAAGTAGAATCAATTTTTCTTGTTATAGCACCTGTTTTAAATATTGTACAGCACCATCTCATTACCCTACTTGGTGGACCAATAACTTTGCATAATTCATTAAAATCTTGATCTTTATTCTTGGCAACAAGTAAAGGTGTCGATGGGTGGACTTTTCTAAATTTTTCTAGATAAATAGCAGTTTCAGGATATTCTAATGTTGTATCACCATAAATATGAATTATTTTATCTGTATTAAGTGCACTCATAACTAAATCGCTCGTTACAGTAGAATCCTTCCCTCCCGAAAAAGAAACAAACATAGAATCCATATCATACTTTTCAGCGACTTTTTTTATATATTCATGAGCTTCAGTAACAACAAAATTATAGCGTGTACTATTAGCTTTTATAAAATCACTAATATATTTTTGATTATAAAAATTAGCTACATATTTTTGATTTTGTTCTTTATTTTGAAAAATTATCATACGTACTTTATTAGCATCAACATTATTAACAACATCTTTAATCACAAGCTTAATTTTTTTACCATTTATAAAATAATTATTACCTGTTGTATTCCATATTGAACAATCAGCATATTTAAATGGTTCTCCCTCTATAGCCTCTAATAACAATCTTTCTTCAGGAAAAACAGGTCTTATATCTGTTCCTATATATTTTGCATGATCACCACATAGTGGACATATATCATCAAATAAAGGTATATTACAATTATCACAATAATAAATTTCAGATTTGTCAATATAAGTTCTATTATTACAAACAGGGCAAATGCTTGATTCACAAATAAGTTTATCACAATTATTACAAATATATCTAATCAATTCACACCCTCCTAGCTTTTTTCTATATTACCATTTCTTAAATATTATAACACAAAAAACTGGAGAAAAATATATTTAAATTACTTTTTTCCAGTTTTTAATTTTATATCATATATTTTGCATTTTAATCTATAAATTGAAGAATATCAAAATCATCAATTTCCTTTTCATATATATCTTTGTTCAAATATATACAATCTGTAGATGTATCAAAATAATATTTTTTTCTATTTACAAATTGTCTAATATAATATTCTTCTAATTCAATATTATAAGTATTTAGTATATCTTTTTTTATTTCAGAAATATAAGTTTTATTTTTATTGATAAAACTATTAATAAATGCTTCTCTTGTAGCGTTCTTGTCGGTTTTAATAAATAATAGATTATTTTTCATTCTAAAAGTTTTAACACTCGGAATAGTAGATATCAAAGTTTCATAAAAACAATCAGGAAAATTATAATCACAAAAATTCATATCAAGTGTCTTTTTTAATGTGTATAAATTAAAATAATTATTATCAATAATGTTATTATTTAATTTATCAATAAATTCTTTTATTTGTTTTTTAGTTATGTTTAAATCATTTAGTTTCTTTATAGTAATATATTTATCATTACCTATTTTAAACAAATTTAGGTTATATATAAATTTATAAATATAACTTGTAAAAGTAGAGCCTATTTGTTTCATTTCATGATTAACTTCATAATAATCAGTTGTCAAAATTATATTTCTTAAATATGCTTCCAAATTAGTGATTTCACTTTTCATAATATAGTTTCCCCTAATTTTATAGCCTAATTTTGAAAAATTCAAATTATTAAGTAACTTAAAATCATTAACATTAAATAGTTCTGTCATCATCTTTTTTATAGTCATAATAGAATATATATCAGCATTTAATTTTGATCTCAAAATATTAAACTGTTCAGGTGTAAATTCATTACTATTGCTAATAATAATTCCATTAGTTAGAAATTCATTAAAATCAGACTGAATCAAAGCAGTAAACGAATTCGTTTTATGTCCATAGTTTTTATACATATAATCAGCAAAATCTTCAAGCTTTATAGGAGACAATTCCTGTATTTGATTTAATATAAACTCATGCTTATTATTACAATCAATTAAAATATCGGGCATTCTATTATAAATAATTTTATTATTAAAGTTGCCTATTTTCTTTCTTAAAAGATTATGCAATTCATAACCGTTTCTTATATCAATGCGATTCATCAATTCTAAATTGTTTTGATAAAAAAATTCAGCAGAATAATCTCCAACATCAACATTTAACATCTCTTGTAGTTCTAAAATGTCATCATCATCTAATTCTTCAACGTTATAATATCTATAATAACGTCCGAAACCGCATAATACGTTAACAGAACTGCTTAATACTCTATCAACATTTCGAAAATCTGTTTCTGATAATAAATCGAGACTTAAATTGTTAGTTATAATCAAATCATTATACTGATTAACTAATTCGTCATATTCAACAAAATTATTGTTATTTTTTAATATAGCTAAAAGTAAATTACTTCTATTTACAACAATATTCTCTCCACAAAAATACACTAAATTATATCTTCTTTTTAGTACTTCGAGTTGTCTATTACTGACTTCATTATTTTCAATCAATTCTGATGGTTCTTGTTCACCAAGCTTATATTTTTCTTTTAAAAAATAATATACCATTGTGTTTTCTTGAAAAAGTTCACAAAATAATTCACAGTCAAAATGATAGGTAGTAAAGAGTTTTTTATATTTCTCTTCTTCATATGTTATGGGAAACTTATCCATTTCTTTTTTTATAATTTGTCTTATTCTTTCTCTAGTTACATTATATTGAGTACCTATGCTTTCTAATGTATTACCAGATAATTTTTTTACTAAAATATCTCTATGATTATTCTTAATAGGTATTTTACAAACAATCTCCTCCAATCGAGGTTTCATTAAACAATAACCATTATCCTTTTTCATTAAAATCTTATTTTTAAGTAAGTTGTGAATCAAATACATTATATTATTATCATCAACCTTTTTTTGCTCACACAATTTTAAAAGTTCCTCAATTGAAAAAACTTCATATTTATAAAAAGTTTTTATCATAGATTTTAATTCTTGCTCATTTAAATTGTGTTTTATATCAATATTAAACAAAAAATCATTATAACTTTTTATAATCTTGTTATAAGTTGAATTACTAATAAATGGTTTGTTTAACAGTGATTCATTTATTTCGCTAAAGGTAACATGATTATTAATCAATAATGCAACAATCGATTTAGAAAGTCCATAAGGGATTAAATCATACAAAGAATAATTTTCTTTTGAATTCAATACATCAAAGATTTTTTTCTTTATTTCATATGCTTTTTTACTATTAGTACCTAAAATATGATCAAGACACTCTGGATTATTAACAATATCAATTGTTGTAATATTTTGTTTATATAATTTCAAAATAGTAGTATAAGCAATACCATAATTACAAAATAAAAATATAGATTTCATATAAATTGCTCCTATTATATTCAAAATAACTCTTTCACAATTAAATCTTCAGAGTGTAAATTATTATTTTTACCTAATAATAAATTCTCATAAAATTTAATTAAATGACTTTTGTCTTCTTTGATGTTTAAATAATTATTAAAGTAATTACTTCTAACTAGTGCATTTCTAAAATATACTGATTTATCTTTAAACAATGAATTATCCACATTATATCCTAAACTAATTAAATATTCTTCTATGAATACTGCTGTTGTTCTAGTGTTACCTTCTCTAAAAGGATGTACTTGCCATATACTAGATGTAAAATCAGTAATATTTTTAATAACTTCTACAATAGACATGTCTTTATAATTCTTTTCTTTTTCTAGACTAATATCATATTCTAATGATTCATTTAATGTTTTAGCGTCTCCATAAGCAACTGAATCATTATTTAATATTTTTTCATGTTTAGAAAAATCTATTTTTCTAAACTCTCCTGCAAATTCATAAACATCTTGAAATAAATATTTATGAATATATTTTAGATAACCTACTGACAACTCGAAGTTGTCTTGTTCTAATAATTCAACAATTCTCATAGATACAAAGTCACATTCTAATTCCTTATGATTAATATCTTTTTGTTTTTCTTTTGTAGTGTAATACTCTCTTAAACTTTGTTCTACTTCTTTGATTGTTAATTCACCTAAAATATTTTTTTCACTAATCTGTTCAAGATATTTAGATGGTTTTAAATTATCTACTTGTTGCAATCCTATCGCCATATCCCATTGTAATTGTTTTTTATAACCTTTAGGTTTTTGTGCTTCTTGATATGGATTCATACTAGAATCTAAATCTTTTTCACTCATATAACTTCACCTAACTTTTCTATATCATTGTACCATATTATCCGTATTTTCTAAAGGGCTTTTCAAAATTATACATGTAACAATACAACTAAATTGATGTACTTTTTGATGTCCCTAATTTTTTGAATTTTTAAGATTTTTATGTACATTTTCGAGAAGTCATTTTAAACAGGATAACTGTGTCTGACAAACAACATCGCCAGTGGCGAGTTTGACCGTATTATAAGGATTTTAGAAGATTAATATTGTCCGACAATGTTTATTTTGTCTGACTTTTGTCTAACATGATTTCTATCAAAAATGCCTAAAATTACTTATTTGTCAGCCAGAAGTCTGACAAAATGGGCTGTTTTTTTAAGATTTTTGAGGCGATTTGTACATTTTTTTAGAAATTTTTAAAATATTTTTAAAGAAAAAGTGTACATTTATTTCATTATTATTTTGAAATTCATGTACACGTATTTTTTATTTATGATACTGCTATTACACCATAACCTAGGTTAGGTTTGAAACATTTTTCATCTTTGATAGGAATTAATTTTATGATTTCTTGCTTTTTATTTGGACTATATTCTAGATAGAACATTCCATCTTCTTCTCTGATTACATCTATTTTAAAGTACTCTACTTGATAATAATTTTGTAGTTTGCAGATGTAATCTTCTATTTCTTTTTCTGTTTTTGGAGAAGATAAACTTACTATTTTGGTGGTATCTTCGTAAGATACTGTTACTTTTTTATCAACAATGCCTTCTGTAAATAAAGTACTATATTCTTCTAGAAATGACTTTCTAAAATTTACTTTTTCGATTACTACTTTTCTATTTTCATCATAACCTAAATCTATGGTTTCAATATATTTCATACATAACTCTTGTTGTTTTTGTTTAGATAAGTTATTCCATATAGATGATTTATCTAGTAGTTTATCATTTA
>CALVRT010000040.1 GCA_944358735.1 uncultured Bacilli bacterium
GAAAGTAAAATCCATTTCGGATTCTGACGCATACAAGTAACTAATACATCAGTATAAGAAGCAATATTATTTGTCTTCATTGCAACAATATCACGATGTGGAAAAATACGATCTAAGTGTAATTCCAAAGTATCTTCAATGGTTATGATTTTTTCATCTTCCGCTATCTTCGAAGCTAAATATTTAACAAGTTCAGTTTTACCAGAACCAGTTTCTCCGCAGACAATCGTATTACAATGACCTCTAACACAATACTCTAAAAAGTCATGAATATTAGCAGTAATATATTTATCTTGAAGTAATTTATCTTTCTCTAGTCTTATTTTTGCTGGCGTCTTACGAATAACGCAAGCAATTCCGTTAGTCGCAATCGAATCATGCACAAAATTCAAACGGAGTTCAGCACTTTCAGCATCCAGAAATGGATGTGCCATATTAAATGTTTTACCCATAACATTAGAACACTGAAAGGCTAACTTTTCCATAAAAGCATCATTTATATTAGGGTTTTCTACTCTAAATATACCTTTTGATAACGTTTTTAAATGAATTTGACCCTTATTATCATAAGAAACATCGGTAATATCATCATTTTCCAAATATTCTTTTAATGGACCAAAATCAATCTGATCAAACATATTTTCATGCATAAGTTATCAACCCCTTACTGAGCAACACCTTGCTGACTATTATTATTAACAATGACTTCTAGCTCGTTTTGATGTATCGTTCCATCTTTTTCAACAACACTAGCCGTAACTACAAGGTTTTCTGTAACAGTTATTGTGTTATTTCTTCTTGAAGTTTCGCGGGCCTCACCATCTCCTTGCATATAAGTGCAGGTGTAATCACTACCGCAGCCTTTAGGAAACCTAATAGTTACTTCACTAGGATTATTTTCGTCCTGCGTAATTGTTGGGCGTAATTCATCATTTTCATCAGTTTCACTAGTAATTGGAATATTTACTGAATGAGCTTCAATATAATCTACTAATTGTTGTGTTGATACTTGTGTTGAACCTTCAACTGTTACTGCACCACCTTGTGGAACAGGAAATAATTCCACTCCTAATGATCCCATATAAGAAGCTTTCCTAAGCAAAATATTAATTTCTTCTTCAACACCAAAAATCAACATTGATGGTGTCCTTGATTCACTCGTATTTTCAAACACATTACGGCCTGATGAATCTTTGACAGCTAAAACTTCAACATTTTCAATAAGCTTTCCGACCATAACTTGTTCATCACGACCATTACCAGCTTTCATATAAATATCAATTTTATTTCCTGGATAAATCGAATTACCATAAGTACTTTCCATATCAACAGGGAAATTATAAACAACTTCACCATCTTTTACTTTAACAAAAGCTGAATCTGGAAGTTCTTCTTCATCAATAACTGTATCAGTATAAAACATACTGCCTTCTGGTATTACTGAATTAACATTGGAATATTTACCAACTATAGAAGTTCGACTTCTGATAACATTATCGCTTAAAGATATATTAGGTACATCAATAAGTTCAACCATATCTTCGGTTATTTCAGTACGCGGCTGAATTGTTTCGGTTGCCACAGGAATTTGAACAGGCTCTACAGCACTATTAATTTGCATACTATAGCCAGCGTATAACAAAATCAATATAATTATAACACCAATAATAGTAACGGTATTTTTGTTCCTAATTATTCGTTTAAACGAGCCTAAAACATTATTCATTTCTTTTCATCTCCTTTTTCTTCTTTTAATATGGCGTTTCAAGTATTGCATCTATTTTATCTGTTAAAGTAACAGTTACAGGGTCTGCAGTAGAACTCAACATTTGATTAGCATTGCCAGTAACATCACTAAGAATTCTTATGCTGACCTTAGGTGGACGTTCATTAACATCATAAAATTCAATTTTATATTGTCTTGCTGTACTAGCAGTTTCAGCAAATCTTCTTGTAAAATTTTCTACAAACTTCTCTTTATCTATCTTTACAGTTCCAGTTTGCCGAAAGTATGCATAGTCAACCGCATCCCAC
The DNA here is from genome assembly GCA_944358735.1 of uncultured Bacilli bacterium. Lineage (GTDB taxonomy): Bacteria > Bacillota_I > Bacilli_A > RF39 > UBA660 > Coprosoma. Next base: position 2,035 of record CALVRT010000040.1, read on the forward strand.
ATAGCTGCTTCTGTAACTTCTTTTATTGTTTGGGCGTTGTGTTCATCAGTATTGGTGGCCGTTTGGAAGAAAACAATTAAGAAAATCGAAGCCACGCCTAATACTACGACAAGGATACCCCAATATGACTGATTCATTAATTATCAACTCCTTTAATTATTTGTTTCGGCACAATCTAATAAATTTTGTAAGCCTGGGTCACTACACTGGCCACCAAAGTTTTGAACGTGTTGTCCATCACGTAAGAAAGAACTGTAGAATACCTTATCACCATTACTTTCACCAGCATATTCCATATTCCATACACTGTAATCATTATTTCTTTTTCTGTTATAATCTCTAATGTTATTTATTTCACTTGCCGACAAAGTATATTCGTATAATGGTGTAATATCATAAACATCCTCATTATCGTTTCCTCGGTTATGAAGTATATGATCATAAACAACCGGATTCGTAGGATTCGTAGGATTCAATGGATTAGTAATATTTGTTGATTCACAAGTTGTTATTCTATACTTCACATTATAAGAGCACCAATTCCATCCTGTATCACGAGTTTCAGCATCTTGTCCTGGGAATGGTTGGAACAAATCTATCGTTCGGTAAATAATATTTATACCATCCGGAATTGGACAATTGCCATCTTCATCCGGACAAATCATACCAATACCTGGACAACAAATATTACCTTCACAATCTGTACATTCACTAGGACCATTTGGACCTCCGGAACAATATGCCATATACGTTTCTTCATCGACCTCAACACCATTATAAAAATATCTACCATCATCATCAATCATACATTTATTATTATCATTGTTACCATCATCAGGTGGGCCATCACAACCATAAACATTAACATATTCTTCATATGTTATTTGTTTGCCGTCATAATAATAATTACCATTTTTTTCTAAACATTTATTATGTGGTTTATCAGGTGGTGTACCACAGGCCGCAACATATTCTTCAAATGAAACTTCTACATTGTTATAATAATACTTATCACCAACAATTTCACAATTACATTTTTTATCTTCTGAACACTCACCATTAGAACAAATAAATTCTCCTTGTGGACAAACTAATACATCACATTTATAATAATCATCAGTAAAGCCTTTATTTATATATTCAATACAGTGATCGCCTTTATTCGTAACTCGGTCATCTGCACAAGCATTAAATGCTTGATTCCCACCATTAGAATCATACCCATACATTTCAGCACAAGCTGAATTTTCTAATTGTTCTCTTAAATCTTCATCACCGTTATCACTGTAACCATTATCAACATATTTTGTATAAAGATTAGCATTCATATATTCCTCAAGATAGAACCAATTATTTTCATCAACAAAAGCATCGCTAATCAAAGAATCATCTGGTAATTCATATTGAAACCAAACATTTGCTCCAACTCCACCATTTTCTTCAGTTGCATAATTGTCATAAGATATAGGGAAATTTTCAACTTTCAAATCCCGATAATGTTCATCTAAATTACTAGTTGGTTTTTTAAATTGCGAAACGCCTGTTTGAATATCAACATATCTATATGTATCAGTTGGTAATTCATACCAATTTGTTATTTCATAAGTAGCACTAGAACCATTTAAATCATCATTATATGTTCTTCTCTCTTCATTTTCCTGAAGTTCAATCGGATTATTAGCATTATAAACGCCATCTTCTAAAGTTTCTTTATATTGAATAGTTACCTTGCCGGTATTTTCTCCTGCCTTTGGTGCTTCCTGAGAAGCATCATATTTTTCCATACAATATGGCGAATCCACCTCTTCTTCACCATTTTCCTGAGTAGCACGGCATTCTTTAACCTTTTGGACCTTTACCAACTTATAATTAGGAACGGTACCTATCATAATATCCCCTTCTAAATTAAAGGTAAAATATCTTCCTGCTTCAACATAAACTTCATCATCTTCATTCGGAAAATAAACTCTGTATTCTTCACGACAATAAACATGGCAGCCCTCACTGTCTCCTGTTTCAGGATCATTTTGGTCATAATAGCCATATGCATTAGAATTTTTATTTACATGGTTACTATTAAATATTGATTGCCAATCAGTCGTATCTTGAATTATAAAACTAGGTTTATCTCCCGTTTCATCGCAAGTTCCACAAGTAACATCCAATGAAAAATCAGTACAAGGAACAAATGGATCTATTGTATATGAAATACTTTTGTGTTTGACACCAGGAGATTTTAACATTATAGACTGAAATGTAGGAAAGCCTAAAAGATCACAGCTGCCAGGAACCAACTCATAAACATAATAACGACCTGCTAATGGAATAGAATCAACTTCAAAGGTAACTGATAGTTTTGATAAATTAGCTACCTCTTCAGAATTTACTACCAATTGAACAGAACAATCACTTCCTTTGCAGCTTAAGTGAGCATTATTATAAATACTGATATCACTAACATCTGGGGAAGATACAGTTAATGTTTTCCAATCAACGTTTTCGCCCGTTAAATTTATTGTTCGTGTTATAACTATGCCATCTTGACATTTCTCAGTACCCTCCGTTGGAGGATTATCTATATCAAAATCAAAATTTTCACTCTCAGCCGTAGCACTACCGCCAGTTTGATTTAATGCATTGTTATACCATGTTAACGAATTACTGCATCCCGCCCCTGAACTACTTGCGGCATAAGACGGACTATAGCTTCCGCCCTTAGGTGGATAACCTCTAGCACCAGTATATCCATTAAAAAGTTGAGACGCATCATGACTATTAATATAAGCATAAACAGCTACTTGAGCCGCATTATATTTATTTATAGTATCTGTATTTATATTAAGCAAAGACACAAGTCCAGGATCTTCTGTATAATACCCTGTCTTTTGATACTTACATCCTGCTCTTGGCGGCTCTTCATCACCTTGTAAGCAATAAGCTTGCCCAGCAGTAGTTTCAATTTGCTCAAGGCTATAATTGCATGCCCTAGTAACCCATCCATCAGAAGTAATAGTAACCTGATCTGGAGTATCTGCTTCAACGTCATATGGTAAAAAAACAAATAAACTAATTCCTATTATAAACAATAAATATTTTAAATTTTTCATAAGGCACCTCCTTACTACAATTTTCTCATATGCCTTCTAATAATTAAAATGATAATTCCCAAAATGACAATCACACCTAATCCTATCCAAATTGTTGTATGTTCTGTGATAAAATTCCAAATTCGTTCAAAAAAAGATTCTTCTTTAAGCTTTGCCTCATCTGCTATTTTTTGAATAGAAGCATCATACATTGCTTGCTCAAATTGTTCTCTTGGTATAGAACTAGTATTAGACCACATTTTGCAATACTCATGATCTTCATTACCAATACATGAACCATAATCGTGATATTTATTATAATATGGTAAACTAATATACTGAGTAAGTAACTCCTCACCTTTGCAATTGACATCATTAGAATAAATTGTATATCTTATCGTTTGACCAGAATCATATCTATGACTCATCTCTGAACTACCACTAAAAGTCGTTCCTAAACTATCAACCAAATATATATCATTAGTAATATTAGTAATAAGAACTGAAAATTTTTGAGCTTTGGTAACGTCATATTCATAAGCAAGTTTAACATTTCCGGCAATTCTTGAAAGTTCAGCCTTTCTTTGATAATCACACTCGGCATGCGTTATAAAAGGTAAAATAATCATGCCTATTATGAACACTATACAATACTTTACATATTTCATTAACGCATAGCCTCCTTTATTATTGTAACACACTTTTTTAATTTATGGTATAGTTATATGTATAATTTCTTATTTTAAATGAAAAACTTATTTTTGATGCATTTAAAGTTGCTCTTGGCACTTCAATATAATAAGTATTACTATCACCTTTAGAATTTGGTTTTACATTTTTAGAATTGATTTTAATTTGATGATTTTCTCCATTATTATAATTTAAATAACCAAATGTATTAATAAAATCAAGCAAACTAGAAACGCCAGAAATATCAACAGTTTCAGACGATTCGAAATTACCTTTTATTCGCATAAGGGTTTTTTCAGAATCTCCGCTCGCGCTTGGCGTTACATACTCATAAGATTTAAAACAATTATTTTGAGTTGAACAAAAATCATAAGCTATTTTAAAACTATTGGCGATTGACACTTCGTTTACAGCTAATTTAGCATCTTTCAAAATACTGTTAGAAAAATCAACTGTATCACCCACTTTATTAGAAATGATTTCACTGCTATCAAATTTATGTGGTTTTAGTTTTACATAAATATTTTTGGCTCCCATTTGTCCCCTAACATAACTAACATTATCGTTAAATTTAAGAGTCATTTTACTATTTATTTTACTATTTGGAACTTCAAAAACAACAATATATGAAGCATAGTCTTCTGTTAAAGTCTGATCAACATAACCAATACCAAAATCAGCTAATTTTTTATTATAACTAGGTGTTTGTCCATATGAATCAAAGCCAATTCTTAAAGTCATTAACCCTGTATTTAATCTTTTTGTAGTAGTATTAGTTCTTTTAACATCAAGTCTAACAACAACTAAAGATTTATCGTCAATAATATTCTTACCTTGATAATCTTCATCAGTTATATAAGAATCTGTTATTTTAAGAGAAACACCGCTAGCTGAAAAATATTTATTTTCACTATAATTTGCCCGATAAACACTTATATTAAAATAAGTAATAAAAACAAATATAACAACTACAATTATCGCTCCAACATTTATAAAAAAGCGATGTTCAAAATAAACATATTTTATATTTCTTATTTTACTTCTAATATTTCGATTAATCTTATTTTTATCTAGTTCAAAAGTAACTTCAACTTCTTCTCTATCTTTTTCTTCTATTTTAAGTTGTTCTAAATCAGAGCCAAAATCAAATTTTTTAAAATCAAATCCTGTACCGCGAATCAACATTAAAATAACACTAATAACTTCTAAAACAATAAATATTATGCTCACATCTCTTATAGCTTTAGATATACGAACATCTAATATTGTTGATGTTATATTAAATAACGTTGAATAACAGATACCAAAGTAAATAATAAGAGCAATAAATAAAATAATATTTAAAATGTATAAAAGTTTAGGCTTTTTTTTCAAAAACATAACCGATAAAATGATTATATTAGTAATAATTACAACCATTACTAATAAGAAACTATATAAATTAATATAATTTCCTGTGATAAATCCATCCGTTGCCGTTTGATAATCATTAATATAAGTGTTAAAAAAATGCAAAAGGACGCCAGTACGATAAATAAGTATACCAATAAAAAGCGCCATTACAATATGAATTACTTTAAAGTACTTTATAAATAATGCATACGGTTTCCTTACGACCATACTCTAGCCCCTTTCCTATTATTTACATTATAAACTAAATATTCAAAAAAAAAAAAGACTTTTTGTAAATTTTCACACAAAAAGTCTACTTATTATTTTAATTTTGCTAACATTTGATCATATTGAACATATAAGTACTGAACATTATTCTCCATAAAGAAATAATACATTATATAAGGAATTAAAAAACAAATAAGAATTATTGATACAAATACAAATGACCAAATATAAGTACTAAACACTAAACTAATTAAAAACATAACTGCATAAAATAAAGTTACAAATAAATGTACTAATCTTTCATGCTGAAAAAATTTAATTTTTATTAAGTGTCTATCAATATCTTTTTTAGTTATTTTGCCTTCTTTTATTAAATTATCAATTTCAGATACATAATTGCTTAAATATTTTTTCATTTTATCACCTTTATTTATATGAAATAGAATTCATTATTTCATTATAATAATTTTCACAAATACTAGGGTTTGTCACCCCTGCACCAATTTCAAATTCAGCTAAATAAACTTTATTATTTCTATCAGTTAAATTATAATAAGTTTTATTTATACTGTCTGAATCGCTAAAACTATACCAGTTAATTCCATTAATAATCTTACTTTCGACAACATTATCATCAAAATAATATTCACTCATTTCTTTTGACAAAGTATCTGCATTTGTATAACCATTTACCACATTAAATGAAAATTCACATTCATTAAAAGTTGCAGTACCGCCAGTATCATAAGTATAATTTGTACCATCTTGTTCAAAAACTGATGGAACGGTTAAACTAAAATTCGTTGTAACATTACCTTCAGGTCCATAAGACATTATTCCTTTATAAGGACCTGACGTATCAAACAAATTATTAAAGATTGAAATACCAAAACTAACTATAGCAAATACAACAATAATAACAGATATAGCTATTGGTATTAAAAATATTAGTATTGCTTTAAATAAACTAGTGCCACCTTTAAGCGTACATGCTGTTAAAAGTGCTTGCTCATCATTTGGATATTTTTGTTTTAACATTTCCACTTTAATAACAGAATGTCTTAAATAAAATTTATTAAAATTCAGCCCTAAAACTATATTTATAATCAGCAACAAACCAAAAGGTAAAATAAAACCTAATATTCCTAAGCCAAGTGAAGCAGTAAAAACTGCAACTATAATAATCAGTGGTATCATTGCTAATGGAGCCAGAAATTGTACAGCTAATCCTAATAAATACATTTTGCGGTAATATAAATATAATGATGTTAGGAAGAATGCTGGAAATGAAAATTTACCACTAGAAATTTTTTCAAAATTTGAACCAATATAAGCCTTTAAATACTTTTCATCATCAGCTGTATAATATTGCCTAAATGCATTGTTGTTTATTTCCTGATTATTAGGCATTACTTCATTTATAATTGGACTTCCACTTGGTGTTGTTTGAACAAAGGGACTCGCACTATCTAAATTTGAAGAATAATTATAGTTTTGATTAAAATTATCATTAACAATATCATCACTATTCTGTGATGGTACTGGCGCTATTGGTGGCGCACTAACACTATTCTGTGATGGTACTGGCGCTATTGGTGGCGCACTAACACTATTCTGTGACGGTACTGGCGCTATTGGTGGCGCACTAACACTATTCTGTGACGGTACTGACACATTTGAACTAATTTCTCTAAAATTATTCGTAGTAAATTTTTCATTAACAAAATGATTGGTTTCATTATTTAATTTATTTTCTTCTTTATTTAATGGTTTAGCTGATAAATTATCTCTAGTTAAAGAATTATTGCCAATAGAATTGCTAACCTCTCCTGGTTTTTGATTAAAAATACTATTATTCATATTTACTTACTCCTCACAATATATTTTACTTATATGAAATAAAACTCATTATTTCATTGTAATGATTTTGACAAACTTCAGGATTTTCTACAGAACCTCCAATTTGAAATTCTGCCAAATAAACTTTACCATCCTTTTCAGTTATTCCATAATACATCAAATTATTATTAGCCGTAATATTATACCAAGTTACATTATTTATCTCACTTGTTTCTGCATTACCACCTAATTTCTTTATTAAATCATTAGAATTACTATAATCTTTAACAATATTAAATTTAAAAGTACATGCATCATTTTCTAAAGACCCTGAATCATAAATATAACTAGCACCTTGTTTTTCAAAATATGAAGGAACACTTATATTAAAAACATTATACACCTCCCCAACATCTCCATAATTAACAACACTATCAGATGATACATTATAAAATATATTTTCAAGCTCACTAGTAACATTTTCCTTAACTTCACCAACAAAAGTATTTAAAACTGATTTATCGGTTGTTTTAAACACTAAAAATATTAATAATATTAATAATATAAATAACGGAAACAAAATTATTGAAAACACCCTAGATAAACTAGTTCTTCCTTTTTTGGTACAAGCTATTAAAATGTCATCATTATTTTTATACATTTCTTTATAATCACTAACTTTATTAATAGCTCTTTGAAAATATGTTTTATTAAATGTTAAACCTAAAATCAACATAAAAACAAATAAAACCCCAACAACAATAGCTAAAATTTGCCACATTACTAAATTAGATAAATATTGACTAGCAAAGTATAATAAAGCAATAATTAAAACAATTAAGAAAAAACCTAAAAAATATCTTTTTCGATAAAATAAGTAAGGAATTGAAAAAACAAAAGCTGAAAGATTGAATTTACGATTTTTAATTTTATTATAATTTCTTCCAATATAAGCTTTAAGATATTTTTCATCTTCAAGGGCAAATCTTTTATCTTGTTTATTAGATACATTTTCAGCACTTTGTTTAATCACAGGAGTAGCTTCCTCTTTTAAATCTTTCTGCTCAATATTTTCTGTCGTCTGACTTAATGGCTGTCCACTTGGCGTAGTAGGTCCTTGTGGTGAAGAAACATTTAACTTAATTGTTTCACTAGAGTTATTAACTGTCGTTACATTGTTACTAGCTATATTTTCAGCTCCAGAATTTAAATTTTCATCAACAGTATTAGTTGTTTCTTCTGGTTTTTGATTAAAAATATTACCGTTCACTATTTTCACCCCTTATTCTATTCTTATCATAACACACATTAACCATTAAAATAATAATATTAATTATATTTTTTCTTATTTTTACAAACTTTTACAATAACTCTTTTTTATTATATCGAATATAAGACAATAAAATAAATACCAAAGAAATAATTATAGCTATTAAAGAACTGATTTCTAAAGTAGCATTTTTAATAATACTAGCTGTATCAACATAACCAAAAGGAGTTAAATATTTTAAAAATGAAAAATTTTCAGATATTTTAGCTATAATATTTAAAGCATAAAATAACATAATCAATCCCATTACTAAACTAACACATTTACTTGTTTTATGCATAAATAATGAAATAAATAACGAAATAAAGAAAATAAGCATATGGACAATAATTGGTGATAAAGTCATTAATAACCATTTCTTAATTTCCATATCATCATTTAAAGAAAAGCCAAGACCTGTAACGATTAAAATAATAAAATTAAATAATACAATATAAATTAATCCAACTAAAATTTTAGAAGTTAATATTTTAAATCTTGATACTGGTACTGAAAATAAAAAACTTATAGTTTTATCGTTTTCTTCTTTAAGTAAAATATTAGCTCCAAGCATTCCTGCATAAAGACCACCAACTAAAACTGTTATCATAAAACCTTCACTAGCATACCATCCAAAAGAAGTTGAAATACTAATAATATCAAAGTTAAAACTTTTTAAAATTTCTTGTGGAAAAACACTCATTAATTCATCAAGTTTCATACTACTAGATATTGATGGGTAAATCATAAAAACTAAAAATAACAAGGCTACCATAACTAAAGACCAAATTAAAAAACTTTTTAAATTTATTTTTAATTCTCTTTTAAACATAAGCATCCCCCTTACTTATAATAATCCATAAAAACATCTTCAATTTTAGGTTCTTCAATAATTAAATTTTCTAAATTAATTTGACTTATTATTTTAACTAAATCATTTATATTGCCTTTATATATAAAATTTATTGAGTTGTCTGTTTGATTTTTAATAATCATATCTTTAATCGGTAATTTTAGTTTTTTAAATTCTGGGCTAATAATTGTTACCGAGTGATAGCTATTGTTAAGTAAATTATCTATATCAATTATTTTCATTAAATGTCCATTTTTAATAAAACCAACTCGGTCACATATTCGTTTAACTTCACTTAGAATATGAGTTGAAAATAAAATTGTTGCCCCATTTTCTTTTTCTTCATTTAATAATTTAAAAAAGACATCAGTAATTAAAGGGTCTAAACCACTAGTTGGTTCATCTAGTATAAGAAATTTAGGTTTATGCATTAAAGTTAAGACAATGTCAACTTTTTTTAAGTTACCATATGATAAATCTGATATTTTTTTCTCCATTGGCACTTCTAACTTTTTAGTTAAATAATTAATTCTTTTACTTAAATCTTCGTCATAAAAAGAAGCTGCATAATTAATCATTTCTTTAGCTGTTAAATCACCATATAAATAAACTTCACTAGGTAGGTAACCAACTACTTTTTTATAATCATTTTTAGATGTTATTTCCTTATTATTAATATAAAACTGCCCGCTTGTTTTATTAATTAAATTCATTATCGTTTTTATAAATGTACTTTTACCAGCCCCGTTAGGTCCAAGTAAACCAAAGACTTCACCATCTTTTATTTCTAAATCTATGTTTTCAATACCACGAACATCTTTATAGTATTTTGTTAATTTTTCTGTTTTGAGCATACACAACCTCCT
>CALVRT010000041.1 GCA_944358735.1 uncultured Bacilli bacterium
ATAATTACAATACTGACTGCTATTATTCCGTCCATTACTACTTGTATCATATGCCCTATCTTCTAATACACTACTTCTTATTATCTTTATTGTATTATCACTGGTATTAACACTCACAATTCGCCAGCTCTCTCCATTAAACGTTACATAATTATTTGGATTACTTCCACGATATATTTATACATTGCTTTCATAACTATCTTTATATAAGCCATCTCCACTTGTTACTACCCCTGCTTGGTCTACCAAATCACTTCCAGCGCTTGCTTTCTTAACAATATTACCTTTAGCTTTAATCTCTAAATTAGTTTGCATTGTCGCATAGCCGACAGTCATAATTAGCAATAAACTGCACATACTAATTATAATAATTTTTCTTTGTTTATTCTTTCTTCTACTTTTATGTCTATATCTTCGCATCCTACATCATCCTTATTTTAATAATAAACACCATTTGGTGTATGTCAATACTAAATTACACCATTTTGGTATATTCGTTTTAGGTGATAATATGATAGGAAATGCTTTAAAATATATGCGCAAAGAAAAAAACTTCAAACAAGAAGTTATTGCGAAAAAATTAGGAATAGAAAGAAGTAGTTTATCAAGTTATGAAAGTGAAAGAAGGCAGTCTGATTTTAATACTATTGAAAAATAGCTAATGAATGTGATTTTAATATTTATTTTATAAATAACAAAACAGGTGAAAAAATAACTAGTAAAGATTTTATTAGAAAAGATATTTAAGCACTTAAAAAGGAGATGTTACCATCCCCATCTTTGGACACTGTACTTAACATTTGACCCGGTTGCTTTATAAACTTCTGGGTCATTTTCACTAACAAAAGCTAGGTCCATTAAGACTGTTCCGCTTGCGGCAGCCTTGCGCATAGCGCCTCCAGTATCTAAAACTATAGCATTAAATGTTCCTAAATTAGAATGCGTTACTTTAATAATTGTTCCGCAAGGGAATTTATCTAAATCGGCAGCTAAAATACGAACATTTCCATATTCGTCGTCATCGTAGGTTTCGCCATTTTGGGTTAAACTATGATTTGCACCCGTCTTGGTACGACACGATAAAGTTCCAGTACTAGAGCAACCTGCACAATCAGCACCATAACCAGTCATTTTTCCAACATACTCCCCAGGGGCTCCAGTTCCGACCTCTAAAATTTCGGAAACGGGGTCTTGAAGTACTTCTAACTGATTTTCTTCATTAGTGTAAGCAAGTCCTTTTTGCCCTTCCTGCTTCGTAATTGTTACACTACTTGGCAGTTTATCATTATATATCCTTTCTGTTTCATATTCAACTTCAGTAACTTCTACTACTGAATTTTTTGTTTGGTCGATATTCTCAACCTCATATTTCTCTTCTGAAATTATCAGCCCCGAATTCATTAAGCTAGAGACACCTGCACAAATGATAGTTAACCATTTGCCGGCCAGTCCCAGCAGATATGTATTCATTTTTTCACCTCATATTTCAAAATTGAAACCGGTTTCTAGTATAACACATTTAAAAAGGCAAGTCAAATAACCGTTTGGCGTTCGCCGTGGTAATATTTGCTACTTCATCAAGAGTTATATTTTTAAGTTCACTTATTTTATTTGCTACATACTTAACATTAGCAGGCTCATTTTTCTTACCTCTAAATGGTTCAGGAGTTAAATATGGACTATCAGTTTCTAAAACAAAGTTTTCGATATCTAATGTTTTAACTACTTCTTTTAAGGTTTTTTCGTTTTTAAAAGTTAAAACACCTCCTATACCTAAAGACATATTTATTTCTATTAACTTTTTAGCCTCGTCTATATTTCCACTATAACAATGCATAACACCTTTTAATTCTTTGTTTTTTACTTCCTTTAATATATTATATGCATCTTCTAAAGCTTCGCGGCAATGAATTACTAAAGTTTTATGATAAATATTCGCAAGGTTAATTTGTTTAATAAATAGCTCCTTCTGTTTTTCCTTATTTTCTTTAGTATAATGGTAATCTAGGCCAATTTCCCCGATACCTACTACTTTAGGATGATTTAAAAAACTTTCTAAATATTTTAAGTCAGCTTCCTTATAATTGTCAGCTTCTTCAGGATGAATACCAATAGTTGCATAAATATTATCATATTTTTCGGTTAATTCAATTACTTCTTTTATTTCTTTAGTGTTAGTGGCACTAATAATCATAATTCCTTTCATATTATTAATAATTTCGTCTAAATTTTCATATATTTCTTTACTTAAATGACAATGTGTATCAACCATAAAAAATCACCTTTTTTATTATAACAAAAAATCTTTATTTTAGGCTAGGGTTTAGCTGCAAATAAAGATATCTAAATAAACAACCGATTAAAACGGTTAAATATAATAAATCTAAATAATTAAAATGCTTAATTATATTAATTACTAACATAATAATGCATACGGCAAAAAACGTTACAAACACTACAAATTCTTTTTTGTTTGTAATCATATTAGCCCCTCTCTAGCACAATTACATAATATCATAATGAATTAAAGAAAGGCAAGAATATTCTATCGACAATATCCTACATTTTACATAAATATACAAAAAAAGCTAACTTAATTCTTTTAGCTTTTCTTCTTTATCTATTCTAGCAAATAAAACTTCTGGTTTATTTAAGATAATACCAGGGTCCATACCTTTAAAATCACCTAAACTATCGATACTTTTATTTTCAGTATTTAATTGTTTAAATATTTTATCAGCTGTTTCTGGTAAAAAGGCTTGAAGAACTACTGCCCCACATCTAATAGCTTCTAACAAATTATATAAAACTGTTTTTAAACGTTCTTGTTTACTTTCGTCTTTAGCTAAAACCCAAGGCATTGTTTCATCTATATATTTATTACATCTTCTAAAAATTTCAAAGACTTCATCAATGGCATCAGCAATTTTAAAGTCATTCATTTTGGCTTCGACTTTTTCTAATAAATGTTTAGACATTTCGATAAGCTCTTTATCAAGCATTTCAAATTCTTTAGGTGTACATACTTCACCATCAAAATATTTATAAACCATATTTACAGTCCGGTTAACTAAATTACCTAAAGTATTAGCTAAATCAGCATTATATCTTTCAATAATTAAGTCATAACTAATATTACCATCGTGACTATAAGGTATTTCGTGCAGTAGATAATATCTAACGGCATCTGTTCCAAATATTTTAACTAAATCATCAGCAAATAAAACGTTTCCTTTAGATTTACTCATTTTATCACTATCGGCAGCTAATACCCAAGGATGCCCAAAAATAGTTTTTGGCATTGGTAAGTCTAAAGTTTTTAAGATAACCGGCCAGTAAATGGTATGAAATCTTAAAATATCTTTACCAATAATATGAACATCAGCCGGCCAGTAACGTTTAAATTCTTCACTACTTCCATCAGGGTCATAACCAATAAAAGTTATATAATTTACTAGGGCATCTAACCACACATAAATAACGTGTTTAGAGTCCATAGGTACTTTAACCCCCCAGTCAAAAGAAGTCCTAGAAATACATAAATCTTCAACACCTGGTTTAATAAAGGTATTCATAATTTCATTTTTTCTTCCTTCAGGTAAAATAAAGTCTGGATGGCTTTCAATATAATCAGCAAGCCATTTATTGTATTTACTTAATTTTAAGAAATAAGCTTCTTCCTTCATCGGTGCGACTTCTCTACCGCAGTCTGGGCATTTTCCATCAATTAACTGTGACTCGGTAAAAAAAGATTCACAAGGCGTGCAGTAAAGGCCTTCATAAGTCCCTTTATATATATCACCTTGATTATATAATTTTTTAAATATTTTAGCGACTATGCTTTTATGATTAGGATTAGTTGTTCTAACAAATTTATCATAACTAACGTTTAATAAGTCATCTATTCTTCTAACTTCTAAAGATATTTCATCGACATATTCTTGTGGACTTACATTGTTTTCAAGAGCTTTATTTTGAACTTTTTGTCCGTGTTCATCAGTTCCAGTTGTAAAAATAACATCATAACCGGTTAATCTTTTATATCTAGCAATAGCATCTGTTAAGACACCTTCATAACTATTACCAACATGAGGTTTACTAGATGCATAAAATATTGACGTTGTTATATAAAATTTTGGTTTCACTATCTATCCCTCCTTAAATTGTAAAAGTTAAATCACCTAACGCTATAACCATATAACCGATGCCAAATATCGCACCAGCGGCAAAACCAGCTAGTAAAGTAAATAAGAATCCTTGCGCAAAACCACTATCACCCATTTTGTTATATGCCCTTTTTAACATTCTAACTTTATCATTAGTATTAATATTAGTATTTTCTAATTCGTTTTCTTCCTCTTGTAATTCTGCAAGACCTTGCCTTATTTCCCGTAAATCAACAGTATTAACAGAGTTAGCTAAAATTCCATCAACAATTTCAGCAGATGTTTTTTCAGGCTCTGGTGTTGGTTCGGGTTCTAAAACTTCAGGTATTAAAATATTGGGTTTTTCAATTTCTGTTGTATCAGGCATTATCATTTGCTGACTTGTATCATTTTGAATATCTGTCTTATTTATAGTCGTTTCTGGTTTAACTGGATAATTTAAAGCTTCAGCAACTGAATGATATGTATAATCACTCATATTTATATCTTTAGCACTTTCTTCAGGGTTATAATTTCTAATATTATCATCACTTATTAATCCTTCTCTTTTAAAATCTTCATTATTCATTTTTTATTCCTCCTCTTTTTCTTTTTCAAACTCAATATTTGGAAATATCAATTTACTAACTTTCTCAAGTAAATCTTTAGGAAGTGGAGCTCCACTAGCATTTTTATGACCGCCACCACCAAAATCTTTAGCAATAACACTTAAATCGAGCTTATCTTTGCCACGAAAACTTATACTTTTCGATATACTAATTATAACAGCATAATCTAAATCGTCAAATTTTTCACATATTTTATTACCTAGCTGTGAACGATATCTTTCAGCAAAAACAAGTCCCACATTATTATTATCGATTTTGACTCTAAACATTTCCTTTAATTTTTGCGCGATATAATTATCTACTTTATCTTGCTCTAGTTTAATTAAAAACATTTCTTCTTCTCTATACTTAAATTCATCATTTTCTTCTAAATATTTAGTAAAATAATTAATATAATTTTCTCTCCCTAAAATAGAAAATAACAAATCTAAATTTTTAGCTCTTTCATCCTCTTTATTTTTAAAATCATAAGTATCGATTAGTCTTACTTCATTAACAAAATCTTTAGTTACTTGTTTATGAAGTATTTCATTATCGGATATTCCTAGTAAATAATTATAATAAATACTAGTTCCACTTTCTTTTCTGTTTTCACCATCATCAATAACCGTAATAAAATCATATCTATTTAATCCTAAATTACTTTTATGATGGTCGAATATTTTTATTTTTTTCTTCCATTCAGGGTTTTCATCAATTCTTTTAGCTAGTTCTTCTGATACATTTAAATCAGTAATATGTATTTCATCATATTTATCAATGTTCTCAAGTAAATTACTATCGACTTCTGTTGGTTCAAGTAATAATTTATCTATATCTTTAAAAACTAAATTAGCTAAAATTACTGGGGTAATCCCATCTTCATCAGCAACGTGTGATATAAGTAATCTTTTCATATCTCACATCCTCTCAAAAGCTTTTAAATTTATTTAATCATAAATGTATACTTATCAATATTACTTAATATATAGGACATTGTTACAATAGCCCCGCTAGCCATACCAAATAATAAAGTAAATAATAGGCCATTTACAAATCCACTATTTTGAGGTTTTGGATAAGTTCCCAGCTTTTTTTGCTTACCAATTGTTTGTTCTTTACCTTTGATATCAGACTCAAGATTATTTGCTGGATTTAATTCAGAAATATTTTCTCTTAAGTCTTGTAACCGTCCAATTTCTTCTTGTCTTTGACTTGGTTGTTCTACTTTTTCTTCATTATCAATTTCTTCCGAAATATTACTTACTTCAGTATAAAGTGATAGTCTATTCATAACATGAGGACGCACACCTATTTGATTTATTTTATCAACATCAGCCAAATCTTTTGGCCTTCCGGCATTTTCTTTAGTTAATTTAATATACTCTAAACTCATTGTATCATAGTTTCGACCATCAGCTCCTTTATATGAAGTAACATAATCAGAAAGCTCTTGAACCGGAATAGTTTTAATCTTACACGTTTTATTATATGGATCCCAAGAATACTGAACAACTTGCCCATTTTCATAACTAAATGGATATATACCAACAGGAACGCCTTCAACATTTAACTCAAATCCATAATCTTTTTCATCTTTAGAAAAATTTAAACTATCCCATTCTTTATCATAATAAGTAGTTGATTTAAATACCTGCCTTATTTTATCAATATCTTGCTTTAAACAAACGGTATCAATGTCATCGTGTAACCTGTTAGAATTTTCATTTAAAAGCAAATAAGGAACAGTTCCGCCACTAATAAATAATTTTAAATTATTAGACTCTAAATATTTTCTTACATTTTCATAGGCTTCCTTTATCTGCTCATAAGTTCTACTTTCACGATTATCTTTAATCATATTATCATAATAACTAAAAGTTTCTTGCCGTTCCTTTTTTCTAGCTAAATATTCTTCAATGATTTGTTGCTTTAACGTTTCTATATCTTCGATAATTTCAGGTAATTCTTTAGACGAGTCCTTAAACATATTGATAGCCTTTTGAATTTTATCTGAAGGCAACATACCACTATATTGTTTATTTAGACTAACTGCTAAATTATTTATATAAGCTACTATATATTCTTGTTTCTCACTCATAATCGTACCTCCTAATTAGTACTGCCAAAACCACCTTGTCTTTTTTCGTTTATTTCTTCTTCATTCGTAACCGTTAAATACTTAATAAAAATACCTTGAACTATTTTTTCACCTTTATTAAAGTATTTAGTTTCAGTTCCTTCATTTTGAATAAAAACAAATATATGACCTTCGTTATCTTCATTATTATAATAATCACTATCTATTATACCAATTTGATTGCA
This sequence comes from uncultured Bacilli bacterium, assembly GCA_944358735.1. Lineage (GTDB taxonomy): Bacteria > Bacillota_I > Bacilli_A > RF39 > UBA660 > Coprosoma. The sequence continues at coordinate 7,079 of CALVRT010000041.1, forward strand.
CATTCGCAAATTATATTTCGCACCTAAACTACTCCTGATAGCTAAAAGTAAAACTTCATCATGTTCCATATTAGCTTTTATACCAGTTGGAACTTTAACTATTTCTTTTGGTTTTACCGAGAAATCCTTAATAACGGTAAAATCATAACCGGCACTATTTCGGGTACTTCTTTTAGGAATATTATAATTTTCATAATCTTCTTTAGTAATATCTAAATTCTTTTGTAATTCTTCAAAAGAAACTTTTTCAAAATAACGCATATCCACCACCTTTTTTAGAAAAAAGACCTATAAATATAAGGACGCGCTGGGCGTGATACCACCTTACTTTATAAGTCTTTACTTACCTCAAACACTTAACGCGTGACTTCGTTCTAATTAGAAAGCTCCAGAGCCATTTATAATAGAAACCTTGTTTATTTTCACCAGCCATAAACTCTCTATAAAGGTAATTCTATTACTCTTTCCTTCACTGCCTTTTATTAAAGCCATTATAACATATTTTTTTCTTATTCTTCAATATGTTTAGCTAAAAAATTAGAAATTATTTTTATTGTCGGTAAATAACTATCTTCTAGTTTATTTTCATTTAAAACAACGATTAATCCTAAAGCATCACCACTAGCGATTACAGGACATATAAGATAAGCTCCACTAAAATCAAAGTTATCAGCTAAAGTTATATGTCCATTATTATTTAAAATTGCTTTTCTTTCATTTAACTTTTTAAGTAAATCATTACTTATTTGTTTATCTAATAAATCTTTTTTGTATTTGCCACTTCCAGCAATAAATGTATCATTACTAGTTATAAAAACACTCATATCTTTACTAGCAATGGCTTCTGTCAGTGTTTGGGCGATATCTTTTAACCGGTCAATATGAGAAAATTTACGAAGTAATATATTATCATTTTCATCCATAAATATTTCTAAATTATCACCATTTTGAATTCTTAATGTTTTTCTTATTTCTTTAGGAATAACTATTCGTCCTAGATTATCAATTCTTCTTACAATACCTGCCATATTCATTATCACTCCTTCTTTCTAAAAGTTATTTTGTGATAAAAATATTTATTTATACTTTGACCTTTAAAATATTTAAAATTTATTGTATAATATTGGTACTTAAGGAGGAAAATTTATGAATAATATTTTAATTTTTGGACATCAAAAACCAGATACTGATAGTGTGACATCAGCTATTGTTTTATCTTATTTAAAAAATAAATTAGGAGAAAAAACTGAACCTAGAGTTTTAGGTGACATTAATAACGAAACTAAATTCGTTTTAGATTATTTTAAATTTGATGTTCCTAAATATTTAAACGATGTACGTTTACAGATTAAAGATGTTGATTATATTAAAGACTGCCATTTAAATGAGAAAGATTCTGTATTTAAAGGTTACAATTATATGAATAAAACAAAAGTTGGAACTATTCCAATTATCGATAAAGATAAAAAATATATTGGTGCGGTTTCAATGAAAGACGTGGCTAGTAACTTAATTAACGATGATTTAGGTAAATTAAATACATCTTATGATAATTTACTTGAAGCTTTAAATGGTGAAGAAATATTAAGATTTGATAAAGAAATCAAAGGTAATATTATCGCTCCATCTTATAGAAGTACAACTTTTAAAGAAAATGTTTCTATTGATAAAGAAAGTGTTTTAATCGTTGGTGACCGTCATAGTATTATTGAATACGCCGTTAAAAACTCGGCTTCAATTATTATTTTAACAAATGGCGTGAAAATGAAAGAGGAACATTTAGAAATAGCCAAAAAAAATCATGTCGATGTTATTAGTACAAAATATGATGGATTAAAAACAGCTAATTTAGTTGTTTTGAGTAATTATCTTAAAGATAAAATAAAGAAAAATGATATTGTTTATGTCAATGAAAATGATTCTTTAACTGAAGTATTAGATTTAGCTAATAAAAAGAAATTTAGTAATTATCCAGTTGTCGATAATTGTGGTAATTGTTTAGGGGTCTTTAAAGTTAGTATTGCCGAAAATAGACATCCTAAACAAGTTATTTTAGTTGACCATAATGAAAAAGAACAAAGTGTTGTTGGTTTAGATGAAGCCGAAATAATTGAAATTGTCGACCATCATAAAATTGGTAATATTGGTACAAGTATGCCAATTAACTTTAGAAATATGCCACTAGGATGTACAGAAACTATTCTTTATTTAATGTTTAAAGAACATAATGTAGAAATTCCTAGTAATATTGCTGGTTTAATGGCTTCTGGTATTATTTCTGATACGCTACTTTTAACTTCGCCAACAACTACGGAAACTGATAAAAATGCCTTAAAGGAACTTGCGCAAATAGCTGGTATTGATTATGAAAAATATGGTATGGAAATGTTTAAAGCAGGTTCTTCTATGGAAGGTAAATCAATAAATGAAATTATCCACGGTGATTTTAAAAACTTTACGGTGGATAACCAAAAGGTAGGTATTGGACAAGTATCTACTATGAGTACGGAAGAAATAATGAGTAAGCAAAATGAATTTGTTAGTGAACTTAATGAAATGGCGAAAAATGAAGATTATACTGCTGTTGCTTTATTTGTAACTGATATTCTTAAAAATGGCTCTTACATTTTATATAATGAAAAAGCTAAAGAGATTTTTGCTAATTCATTTGGTGTTCAAAATCTTGCTGAAGGTTATTTCTTTGAAGGAATGGTTTCAAGAAAGAAACAAATTGTTCCAAAACTAATGAATTATATGGATAATAATTAAAAAGTCATAAAAGGAACTTTCCAATTATGACTTTTTTGTCATTTATATCTTCCTTCCTAGTTTAATTAAATAAAGCTTCTCTTATTCTTTTATACTATATAATATTGTAAATACTTTTTGTCGAAATGACGCGATAAGCGCACTAAAAAAAACAAGCCATTTAAACTTGTTTTTTAAATTATTATAAAGCACTATATTTTTTTACTTTTTTCTGACTAATCCTATCATTAAAATTATTTTTATTATGATTAAAATAAAATACTAAACTACCAGTCATTCCAATTACGCCACCTGTTCTAGTTGCCGTCGCCACTCCAATTGGCTGATATCTATTAATAGATATTTCTTTACCATTAGCTAACTCGTAATAAGTTGGTCCTAAATTATAGTCTGAATTATTTAGCTCATCTCTTGTTACTTTTTCAACACTTCCATCTATAAAATGAAGATTAAAAGTATCATCAATAATATCAACAGAAACAATATCATCATCATTAAAACTATATTTAACTTCATCTTCTAAAGCAAAAGTCCCTACTCCAAATGTTAAAGCAGACGTTAAAAATATAGCCATTACTTTTTTATTTATACTTTTATCTAATTTATACATATTAACCTCCTTTTTGAAGGATATATTATACTTTTTTTCGGCTTTTGTCAATTATCTTCATTAAATCAATTAAATAATAAATGAAGTGTTTATCTAATTTAACAGTATCTAAAGTGATAATAAGAAGGCCCATCCGCATACCAAATCTAAACATTCTACTTATTTTTGATGCTTCATAGAATAAAACATCACCATCAATATTATTCGTAAGCTCTTTATTTAAAGTAAGTTCAATAGAGTTTTTCGTTTGTTTAATTTGCTCGATATTAAGTTTTTGGGCATATTTTTCAAATAATTCTTCATGCATATAGATAATTAATTCATCTGATAATTTACCAAACCTATCCTCTAATTCATTTTTAACTTCTTCTAATTTTTCTTCTGAATCAATGGTATTAATTTTCTTGTGAATTTCTATTTTTAAATCATTATCATTGACATAATTATCATCAATATAAGTTTCAACTTCAATTAAAGGATTAGCTTTTTCCTCTTTATGAACTTCTTTTCCTTGAAGTTTTAAAACTTCTTCATTAAGCATTTCCATAAATAACTCAATACCAATACTATCAATAAAACCAGCTTGTTCACTACCTAATAAATCACCAGCACCTCTAATCGATAAATCCCGCATGGCGATAGCAAAGCCACTACCAAGTTCGGTAAAATCTTTGATGACTTTTAATCGTTTGCTAGCTATTTCAGTTAATATTTTTCTATTATCATACATTAAATAACAATAACCAATACGATTACCCCGGCCAATTCGTCCTCTAATTTGATATAACTGTGAAAGTCCAAAACGGTCAGCATCTAATATAATTAAAGTATTAACATTTTCAATATCAATACCAGTCTCAATAATAGTAGTACAAAGTAATATATCATATTTTTTTTCAGTAAAATCTAACATAATATTTTCAAGTTCAATTTTATTCATTTGTCCATTAGCAATGGCTATTCTAGCTTCTGGCACTAAATCATTAATCATTCTTTTTTTACTTTCCATATTTTCGACTCTATTATAAAGAATAAATACTTGTCCATTTCGCGCTAGTTCTTTATTGATGGCGTCCTTAATCAATGTTTTATTTTCAGCTAGAACATAAGTCTGAATTGGATAACGATTAACTGGTGGGGTTTCTAATAATGATAAACTACGAATACCGGCCATACTCATTTGGAGAGTTCTCGGAATTGGGGTCGCTGATAAAGTTAAAACATCAATATTGTTTTTATAAGATTTAATCTTTTCTTTATGTTTAACACCAAATCTTTGTTCTTCATCAACTACAAGTAGTCCTAAATCTTTAAATATTACATCATCACTTAATATTCTATGAGTTCCTATTAATAAATCAATTTTCCCATTTTTTAAATCTTCTAATAATTCTTTGGTTTTTTTGGAACTAACAAAACGATTTAAAACAGCAATATTTACCGGAAACGATTTAAAACGCACTAAAGCATTTTTATAATGCTGAAGTGATAGAATTGTTGTTGGACAAAGTAAAGCTGCTTGTTTACCACTTAATATTGCTTTAAAGATAGCTCTAAAAGCAACTTCAGTTTTCCCATAACCAACATCCCCACATACTAACCTATCCATCGGTTTCTTACTTTCCATATCTTTCTTAATTTCTTCTGTTACCCTTAACTGGTCAGGGGTTGGTGTATAACTAAATTCTTTTTCAAAGGCTACTTGATTTTCATCATCACTATTAAAGGCAAATCCATTTTTGCTTTCACGAATCGCATATAATTTTAATAGGTCAGCAGCAATATCTTCAGCTTTTTTACGGGCTCTTGCTTTGGTCTTTTTCCAACTATTACTACCTAATTTATTTAATTTAGGAACTATTCCATCTTTAGAGGAATATTTACTTATTAAATCGATTTTTTCCACAGGAATATATAATTTATCGCCACCTTGATATTCAATTGTTAAATAATCTTTTTTTAAACCGTTTTTTACAATTGTTTTCAGTCCTAAATAGCGCCCAATGCCATTAACATCATGAACAACATAATCGCCAATTTCTAATTTAGTTAAATCTTTAATTCTTGTTCCAAACCGAAATTTTGTTTTATAATTACCTTCATCTTCTTTACCATATATTTCTTTCTCAGTTAAAATTATGTATTCTCCATAATTAAATCCGGCCGCTAGTTTTTTACTAATTATATTTATTTTTCCGGGAAATATTTGTTTTTCACTTGTATAAATAATTTTATTATTTTGGAGATGTTCTAACAATTTATTAATTTTATAGCGGTTTTCTAAACAAATAATTACTGTTTTTTTATTATTCAAACATTTAGTTAAATAATTGTTAATTACTTCGGCATTACCATTTAATACTGGTAAACTAGTTTTATGAAAACTTTGTTTATTATTAATATCATCATTTAATTCTTCAAAAATAATAGCCTCACTATCATAAACTTCATCAAGTGAATACATATATTTAGTATTTTTATCAAGGTCTGTACTTATACTATAATTTACCATTTCTTCATTTAATAAATTATAACTGGTTTTTAATGTTTCTAAACTATCATATATTGTTAAAGGATTATTAAGATAACCACTAATATTAACAGTATTTTTATAATTACCTAAAACTCGGTGAGGTTTATCAAAATTGTCATCATCAATTAAAAGTTCGGTATTAGGATAAATAGTTATTTCTTCTGTTTTTGAAGTTGTAAGTTGACTATCGACATCAAAGAAACGAATAGAATCTATTTCATCACCCCAAAACTCTATTCTAATTGGTGATTCATAATTAATAGAAAAAATATCTAAAACAAAACCACGAACAGCTATTTCCCCAGTCATATTTATCATAGACTCTTTTTTATAACCTATTTGCATTAAATCATTAATTAATTCATCCATTTTATAGGAAGAACCTTTTTTTAATTTTATTTTACTTTTTAAATATTTTTCTTTACTAGGTAAAAATCTTAAATATCCCATTAAATTTGTTACCACAATTTGCGAGCCACGCGTAATATTATCCATAGTTTCTAACCGGTTTACCTTAAGTTCAGGGGATGTCGCAATTGCTTCACTTGTTAAAAAATCATCCATTGGAAAAAGCCATACTTTATCAGTATAGCTACTAATCATATTATATAGCTTTCCCGCTTCATTTAAGTTAGATGTTACTAATAATATAGGTCTACCAGTTTCTTTAAATTTATTATAAACAAAAAGACTTTTAAGAGACCTATTAAACCCATCAATTCTTTTACCATCTATTTCTTTAAATAAATTATCAAAGACGTTCATTATTATCACCATTTTTTTTATTGTATTTATTCATTAAATTATCAAAACTATAATCTAAATAGTCATAAATTATTTCTTTGGCCTTACTATTATATTTATTTAATAATTTAAGTTCTTCTTTAGAAACTTTTCCAATAACATAATCATTTTTATCAGTATTTTTATTATTGGAAATACCAATTTTAATTCGTTTATAATTATTTGTTTTAAGATGATTTTCAATATTTTTAAGACCATTATGGCCGCCTGATGAACCTTTCATTTTTATTTTAATACTTCCGGCCGGAATATCTAGGTCATCGGTTATAACTAATAAGTTTTCCACAGGAATTTTATAAAAATTTAAAAAATCTCTAATTACTTCACCCGATAAATTCATATACTTTTGAGGTTTTAACAATATTATTTTTTCACCTTTATAATTAAATTCTGTATATAAGCCGCCAAATTTACTTTTATTAAACGCTAATCCTTCTTCTTTAGCTAATGCATCAATAAACCTAAATCCAGCATTATGGCGAGTATTTTCATACTCCTGTCCTGGATTACCAAGGGCTGCAATTAGTTTCATTTCAATCACCTTCTAACTATAAAAGTTTCCGTTAAAAGTATATCACATTTTTTCTATTTTGGAAAATTTAGATAATTATCTCTGCAATGTTAAAGCTACTTCTTTAAATTCTTTTACTTTTTTTAAATATTTATCAAATTCATTTTTATCCATAACTCTATAATATGCAAATGGCATAGTTTCTGATATTTCAAAATAAAATAAATCACTTAAATCATTAATATTAACTAATTCCATTACATTATTATCAAGACTAATTATTAAATAATATTTACCAGTTATATTATGCCTTAAAATAACCATAGGCACAAAATCGTTAGTTTTTCGTTCACCATTCAATTTATTAACAAATAATTCTTTACGTTTTTTATTTCTTAATGTTTTAGATGAATTAAATATATTTTTATTATACTCTATTTCTTCAATAGACGCGCATCTTCTAACTTTATATTTAATTAAATTGGACTTTTGTATTTTTTCTATGTTAAAGTAAGTATAATAAATACCTTTTTTTATTAAAAGAGCAGCCATACCTTTTTCATATATTGTCGGAGCAAAAACTCTATATGTTAAATAATAATTATTTTCTTCATCATAAATATAATACATATTATTATTATATTCAATAAGAGCCCCAACTCGGAAAGATTTAGGTATTCCTGGCACAATCATTCTTTTTGATAAATAATCATTTCTATAATCATCAATATTTTCTATTTCTCCTGTATTAAATGTATCGATTAAAATATATTTGTCTTTCTTATTTAAAATAACCGTTTTTTCAAAAATAAAACTATAATAAGTATTATTAATTAAAATAGTTTTCCCTTTTTTTAAATGCTGGCGCAAGCGATATGTTTCATATTCTTTGCCAGTTATTTTATTAATATAATATTTGTTACCATTAAATAAAATAATATCTCCAACGGTAAAATTATAATTTAAATACCTGTCTTCAATATTAGGCCTAATAGGAAATGTACTATTTTTTAATATATAAAGTTGCTTCTTTAATTGATTTAAATCATATAAACTTAAACGACCAATCATTTCAACAAATTGAATTTTTTTAATTCCACAACCGCAGTACAATTTATATAAGTATTTTTATTAAAATCATAATTTAATCTACCAAGTGGATAATAAATCATTTTCCATTTTATTTCTTGATGAGGATTACTTGTACATTGAAGCGCATAAACTTTATGTAATTTTTTTTAATAATGACATAAGGACTTATTTGATGTCCTTTTTTTATTTTGTTTTTTTCTTCTTCGGTTTGATATCTTCTAGCCCAAATAATATCTCCAATTTTTAAAAACGATAAATCATTATCTTTTACTTTAATTATCTTTTTCAAAAATTCTATTATTGCCATTATTATCCCCCTTTATATTTATCTGTTTGTCCATTTATATAATAATTATATTGCTTGAACAAATGTTTGTCAATTCTTTTTATATTATAGAAAAAGAATTACTTGGTATATATATAAAAGCTCTAGTGATTGGAACTAGAGTTTTTATGATAAGCATTATAAACAGTACTTTTGGGAACATTTCTTTCTTTAGCAACCATTTTTATGGCCTCTTTACTATCATATCCTAAATCAATATACATTTTTACGTGTTGTTCATATGAAATATCAATCTCTTCTTTTGGTAAGTTTTCCACAATAATAACCATTTCTCCTTTTAAAGTATGCGCGATAGGAATAACATTATCTATATCATCTCTAATAATTTCCTCAAACTTTTTACTTATTTCCCGGGCAACAACAACTTTAACATTACCAAGTACTTCTTTAATGTTATTTAAAGTATCTAAAATACGATGCGGGGCTTCATAAAAAATAATTGGATAAGTTACTTGTTTTAAACTTTCTAATTCTTTTTTTTGCTTACTACTTTTACTATTTAAAAAGCCATAAAATAAAAATCTATCAGTACTAAAACCACTCATAACCATAGCTGGGACAAAAGCCGTAGCTCCTGGAAGACAAACAACATTAAATCCTTCTTTTATTACTTCTTTTATTAACGCATAACCCGGGTCACTTATACCAGGTGTTCCCCTATCACTAACTAAAGATACTTTCTTTTCTTCTTTTAAATAATTAATAACTTTTTCCACATTATTATTTTCGTTAAATTTATGACTAGCAATTAATTTAGGAACCTCTATATCATAATATTTAAGTAAATTTAGAGTTTCCCTAGTATCTTCAGCAAAAATAACATCAGAACTTTTTAAAATATTCAAAGCCCTAATAGTAATATCTTCCATATTTCCTATAGGCGTTGGTACAATGTATAAAGTGGGAGTTCCATCATAACTTTTTTGTCTCATATCATCACCTACATAAAATAATTTTGAACTTCATCAGTATAACTACCATCAGTATTATGTGTATAAAGTGGCGGGCATATTTTTAACCCTGGTTTCCCATTTTTAACCCCTTCTATTAATAAGATATTAGCTTCTTTATCTTTCTTTGGATAGACAAATCTAACTCTTTTGGGCTCGATATTATTTTCCCGCATTAAAGTCAAAATATCCACAAGTCTTTCAGGACGGTGAACAAGACCAATTACACCATCATTTTTCAAAAGTTTGCGCGCAATTGTTAATATTTGTTCTAAATTTAATTTAACTTCGTGACGAGCAATAGTTTTGTAATCACTTTCATTAAATTTTGAATTTTTATTAACCGGAAAAAATGGCGGATTACAAGTAATAACATCAAAACTATCACTTTCAAAGTCATCCTTTAATTTATTTATATCATCATTAATTATTGTTATTTGGTCTTGTTTATTATTAATTTTTACTGACTTTTTAGCAAGTTCAAAAACTTCTTTTTGAATTTCTACACCAATTATTTTAGCCTTTGTTTTGGCTGATAAAATAAGTGGTATTGGACCATTCCCACAACCAATATCTAAAATATTTTTTATATTTTTATTTAAAGTAATAAAATTAGGTAATAACACAGAATCTAAAGAAAAATTAAACATTTCGTTATCTTGGATAATTTTTAAATCTTTATATCCGAGCAAGTAATTAGTTACTTCCAACTTTATCAACCTCAATTATAGTATTATCAACTTGAACTTTATATTTTTGATTTAAAATATCTAATCCTATTACTTGACCTACCCCTTCAGGAGTTTCTATTTCATCACCAATTTTTAGCATTCCTGCTCGGCATTCTTTATAACCTTCATTTTCATATTTAAGGCAGCAAAGAAGCCGGCCACATAAACCATTTATTTTACTAGGGTTTAAGGCTATATTTTGATTTTTAGCCATATTAATTGAAACAGTATCTAACTCTTTTAAAAATCTAGCACAACATAATTGTTGCCCGCACTGTCCATAACCACCTATTTCTTTAGCTTTATCTCGCGCACCAACTTGACGAAGCTCAATTCTAACTTTATAAATAGCGGCTAAATCTTTAGCTAATTTACGAAAATCAATACGATTATCAGCTATAAAACGAAAAATTAATTTATCCCGGTCAAATGTATATTCACTAGCAATAACATTCATATTTAATTTTTCTTTAGCTACTAACTCACGGCATTTAATTAAGGCCGCTGATGCATCTTTAAGATTTTTTAAATGTTTATTATAATCTGTTTTACTAGCAATACGCAATACTTTTTTTAAAGAAGTTTTAATTTGAGATTTATCAATATTTACTGATGGATTAACAACCTTACCAAATTGTAATCCTTGGTCTGTTTTTACAATAACAGTAATATTTTTCTTTAATTTATAACCACCAGATAAAAAATAATATATCCGGCCATTTTTCTTAAATGAAATACCAACTACTTCTTGCATACTCTACCTCCTCTCAAAAGAAATTATAAGCTCGTCCATCAATAAATTTGTATTCATATTAAATTTTATTTTTTCTTTATATTCTAACAATATTTTTAATTTATGGCAAATACTTTCCAAATTATTTTTCTGGGCAACGGTTTTTATATCATTTTCATAAGTATTAAAATAATCTAATTTTATATTTAATAAACTATTTAAAACATCTTTGTAGTACATTATTAAAATATCAAACGCCATTAATAATTCATCTTTATTTTTTATATAATCATGCCATACAACATTCATATAAACTATTGTTTCTAAATGGTGATTTTCGTAATATTTTGGAAAATTAATTACTTTTTTTATTTTCTCACTTAATACTTCATCAATGTCTTTTTTATTAAATAAAATAAGGTTTAATTTAGTTTCTGTATCTTCCACATTAAGCGGCTTTGCACCTTCTTTTAAACTTATTTTCTGACAACGAGAAATTATGGTATTAAGCATCTGATAAATATTATTAGTAACTAATATCGCAATAATATTTTCTTCGGGTTCTTCTAAAAATTTTAATATGGAGTTGGCTGAAGATTGATTTAATTTTTCGGCTTCTAAAATTACATAGACTTTTTTACTACCCATTAAAGCTTTTTGATTAAATTCTTCTTTTAAGTTAACAAGTTGTTCTTTTTTTATCCAAAGGCCGTCAGGTTTGATAACTTGTAATTCAGGATAATTTTGACTATCTATCATTTGACATATTGGGCAAGGGTCTTGATGATGACCATGATTTGGACAAAGAATAGCTTTAACAAAAGAAAATACTAAAGGAATACTATTGTAATAACCATTGGTTTCAAACAAATAAGCATGAGAATACTTATCGTTATCAATAGTATTTTTTAGTATTTTATAAGCAATTGGTTGTTCTTGGGCAAATTCTTCTAACATATTATTACTTCAATGAAATATCTTACTAGTTGTAAGAGAGATATTACGTTTGTCTAGTCTGATAAATCATTATCCTTTTATATTTCTCTCAAAAAACAAATAACCTAATAACTATTAAAAATAATAAGCCAGGAATTTCAAAAAGCGCTAGTACGAGAACTGTAAAAATATTAATAGGAATTAAAGCTGCGGATGGAGTCAAAACGTTATATCCATATAACATAAAAAAGCTAAGAAGGATACGTTTAAAAACTTTAAAAATCTTCGTTAGCATATTTCACCTCTATTAAATTATATAGAGTTTTTCATTAATTATGAGATTTTCATCCGTCCTTCCATCGCGATACTTAAAGTCATTGGGTCAATATAATCTATATCTGCTCCCATTGGAATACCATAAGCAATTTTGGTAACAACGACATCCGTATTTTCTAACATTTTCTTAATATAAAGTGCCGTTGTTTCTCCTTCAACACTTGGTTTGATTGCTAAAATAATTTCTTTAATTTCTTCATCTTTTATTTTTTGAGGTAAGGTTGATAAATTTAAATCTTCTGGGTTAATACCATCTAATGGCGATATTAAACCACCTAAAACATGATATAAACCTTTAAATGTTCCTATTTTTTCAAATAAAATTATATTTTGACTTTCTTCAACAATACATAAAAGATGAGAATCCCTAGATTTATCTTGGCATATTGGACAAGGTTGAGTTTCAGTTAAATTTCCACAGTGCTTACATTTAGTTATTTTAGTTTGACTATCTTTTAACGATTTAGCAAATAAGTTGATAGTTTCTTCATTTAAGTCCAAAACCGAAAGTGCTAACCTTTCAGCGGTTTTTTCACCAATACCAGGCAACTTTTTAAAACATTCAATTAAATTATTAATAGTTGATGGATATTTCATTAGAATAATCCCGGCATTCCTTGGGTATATTTACCCATTTTCTTTTCAGTTTCATCGTCAACTTTTTTGCTTGCTTCATTAACGGCAACTAAAATCATATCTTCTAACATTTCTATTTCATCAGCTTCAATATTTTCAGCATCAATTTTTACTTTAGTTATTTCTTTTGTTCCTTTCATCTCCACACTAACAAAAGAAGAAGTTCCAGTAAATATTGTATTATCAATTTCCTCTTTTGCTTTCATCATATCTTTCTGTAATTTTTGAGCTTGTTTCATCATTGCTTGTATATTCATAGTATCATCCTTTCTTTTACTTATACTCTATTATATCACCAAATAATTCATTAATTTCATTTTTTTTATTTTGAAATATATCTTCTAATTTAATTGTTTCTTCTTTATAAATAAAAGGGCGTGTTTTTCCATTAAATTCACGTTTTATTTCTTCCCATTCTTCTTGATTTACCGCAATTACTTTATAATGTTTTCCACACACAACTTCAATAATTTTTTCAATAGCTATTAAGTTTTCGTTAAATACTTTAGCTAATGACGGAGTTTTATACATAAATATAATGTTTTCATCACTAGCCGCTTTAAGTAGGCCATCAAGAATCATGGATGCACTTTTACTATAATCTGTATCTAACAAATAATCATTTAATTTATCGAGTAAAGCTTTAAGTGGTTGCATATTTTTTTTATTAAAATGCGCAAGGGTATTATCTATACGTAACTGTTTTAATTCGTTTATTTTTATAGATATTTCCTGGTTAATTTGTGGTTTTCTTTGAGGAAGTGGTCTATTTGGTGTTGGTTTTTCCACAGAGTTTTCCACAGTTTTCTTTTTTTGCTGGATAATTGGCTCGGTTTTTTCCACAGTATTAATTGAGTGCTGGGGTGCAGGTGCTATTTTTTCTGACTCACTTAACGCTCTTGTATTAGGTACTATATTAGACTGCATATTATGCTGTGAATTTAAAGTTTCCCTAGTTAAAGCATTGTTATTTGCTAAAGATAACATTTTGATTATAGTAAGTTCTAACATTAATTTAGGGTTATTAGTATTTTTCATTTCAATTAGACACTTATTTAATAATTCAATATATTTTATTAACGTTGATGTTGAAAAAGTAATATCTTTATAATTATCTAAATTATAATTTAAAGTGGAAAAATAATTAGGGGCTTTTTTATATACTAATAAATTACGCATATATAATATTAATTCTTCAGTTAGTTTAACAAAATTTTTCCCACGGTCATTATATTTGTCGAGAGTTTTAAAAACGTTTTCTAAATCATTATTAACTAAAAGTATAATCAATTCCTTCAAATCATTGGCCGTTAAAGTACCATTAATATCATGAATGGCCGTTTCTGTTATTTTTCCATCGGTATAAGCGGCTGCTTCATCAAGCATTCCAAGGGAATCACGCATTCCCCCATCAGCAAGAATAGCAATTTCCATTAAGGCATCATCGGTTATTTCTATATTTTCAGCTTGAGCTATTTTTTTTAAACGGTCAACTATATCTGATAAAGCGATTTTTTTAAAGTCTAAACGCTGACAACGGGAAATGATTGTTTCGGGAATTTTATGGGGGTCAGTTGTTGCTAAAATGAAAATAATATGAGCAGGAGGCTCCTCTAAAGTTTTCAATAAAGCATTAAAAGCTCCTGTTGTTAACATATGAACTTCATCGATTATATAAACTTTATACTTTCCATATGCTGGAACCAAATTTACTTTGGAACGCAATTCTCTAATTTCATCAACACCATTATTAGAAGCTGCATCTATTTCAATGATATCGCTATTGTTACTTTGTGTACAATTTACACAAAGTCCACATGGCTTACAATCTATAGGATTTTCACAATTAATAATTTTAGAAAAGACTTTAGCTAAACTAGTTTTTCCAGTACCACGAGGGCCAGCAAATAGATAAGCATGACTAATTTTATTATTTAAAATAGAATTTTTAATTATTTTTACAATGGCATCTTGTCCACAAATATCTTCTAATGTTTTTGGTCTATATTTTCTATATAATGCTTGATACATATACCCACCTTCTAACTATAATTATTATAACATTTATCAAATATAAAAGAAAATAACTTTAAAATTATTTTCTTCTTTTTGCTTTAAAAAATTCTTTTATTAAATACTGGGCTTCTTCAGCACCTGAACACTGTTCTTTAATTGGTTCTTTTATATGTTCTATTTTATCACGAGCTGTTAAATAGTATATCTTACCTATTCTAGCTTGAGCTAATGCATTTAAACACATTGGACAAGGTTCTAGTGTAATATATATTTCACAATCATTTAAATACCAATCTTTTTTTCTTTTACAAGCTTGTTCTAAAGCATTAATTTCAGCATGTCTAGTTACTAATTTTTGTTTTTCTCGGGTATTATGTCCTCTACCTATTATTTTACCATTTTGAACGATAATAGCCCCAATAGGAACATCGTCTGATTTTAATGATTTTTTTGCTTCTTTTAAAACTTCTTCAACATATTTATTCATATTATCACCTATAATAAAAGGCACACACATTTAGAGGCTCTTAAGGCTGCTGTTTTCCAACTCTGACCTGGTTCAAGCATAAATGTTGTGCCATTAACAATATATAACATATTTTTAATTAAAGCAAGTATATTTGATTTTTATAATATATTTAGCAATTAGTTTTTACTATTTATAAGAAAACATTAGTTCATTCACCTTTATATCTGTATTGGAATATTAATTGGTTATCCCACTTTTACATACTCTATTTAATCATTGATACTTATCACTATCTAGTTTGCATTAGCTAGTACTTTGCGAAACACTCGGTATGTTCTAGTATCAATGTTTCACGTGGAACATTGTGATGTTCCACGTGAAACATAGTTCTTCGCTTTGCATAAAGTTTATACCTTACATCTAGTTTTTGTGTTATTACTTAATTGGGATTATCGTTGTATTTGTATTATGTCGTCAAAGAAGTTTCCCGCTTTCACATCCCGTTTAATCATTGATACTTATCACTATCTAATTTGCGTTAGC
>CALVRT010000042.1 GCA_944358735.1 uncultured Bacilli bacterium
AGTAATTTAAAACCATATTTTCTATACATCCGTAAACTAACACTTCAATATTTGGGGCATATTTATTTATTTCTTCTACTTGTTTTTTATTACATTCTACGGAAATAGTAACTTTTTTTACATGATATTTATCTAATAAGTTTACACTAAAACTATTAGTAACATTTAATGTGTAATCGGAAATAATATTATTATTTTTATGATATTTATAGACCTGCCCTAAAGTTGTAACTAGTAAGTTTTCGTTTTTTAAATCAGGTAAATGATAACTGTATCTATTTAATCGATAATAAACTTTATCGTTTTTATATTTTTTATATAAATTAAAGTTTTCAGTATAGATGCGGTCAACTTTATCAATTAGAAATTTTAATTGTTCTTCATTATTTATAAGTACACTTATTTCTTTTTTATCATTAATTACTTTTGTTCTTTCAAAATTAAAATTACATGTTCTTCTAACCACAGTTTTTTCTTTTATAATGTTATCCATTAAATACCTTTTGGCCTCATTTAACTCTTTAACGGGAATAAAAATATTGTTATCACTAGTTATATTAATATTTTTAACATAAAAAGGATAATTGCCAATCTTACTTAAGTGTTTTATGATATTTTCTTTAGTTATAGGACTATTAATTGCTTTATTTACAATATTACCAATATAGGTACTAGTAATATTTAAGTAAGTCATTTTTATTTTTAATGGTTCATTTACTTTAGCTTTTACTTCATAAGTTATTGGTAATTTCTTTTCTTTAACCTTTTTTATTTCTTCATTTAATTTATAGTCAAAAGTTTTAATTAAAGTGGTGTCATTTTTAATATTTAATTTATTATCTAAATAAACAATATCGTTGGCATTAGCTTTATTTATTAATAATTTTTTATTATTATATAGTTTATTTACCATCATACCTTTATTACTAGGTAAGAAACGTACACCATCATTTTGATTTAAATCACTAGTTAATTTAACTTTAATGTATTTACCATTTTCTAAAATTTTACCGATTTTAATACCTTGATGTCCAGAACTATTTTTATTAACAATACTGTCTTTAAATAAATGTCCGGTTGTAAATGTTCGATTATAAAGTTTTTTAAGATTAGTTTCATAGTTATCAATCTTTTGATTATCAATTAAATGGCGAAAGACTGAAGTAACATAACCAACATATTCAGGACTTTTCATTCTTCCTTCAATTTTTAAACTTTGAATATTACTGTTTAAAAGCTCTTTTAATTTAGGTAAAGTATTTAATTCTCTAGTACTTAATAAATAATTGCCATTTGTTTTAACTTCTTGACCGTCTAGTAGCAATGTATATGGCTGGCGGCATGGTCCAGCACATTCACCACGGTTACCACTTCGACCACCTAAAGAAAAGCTCATTAAACAGCACCCACTATAACAAATACATAAAGCCCCGTAAACAAAAACTTCTTTTTCAATATTAGTTTTCATATTATTAATTTCCTCTAAAGTAAGTTCTCTAGCTAAAACCGCTCTAGTAATATTTAATGTTTTAAAGAACATCAAACTTTCATCAGTATTATTATGGCACTGGGTTGAAGCGTGAACTTCTAAAGAAGGAATTAGTTTTTTTATTAGACTAATCATTCCAATATCTTGCATAATAACGGCATCAACACCATTTAAATATAAAAACTTTAAATAATTGATAAAATCTTGAACTTCATTTTCAAATATTAAAGTGTTAGCACTGACATATACTTTAACATTATATAAATGAGCATATTTTATTGCTTTTATTATTTCTTCATTAGTAAAATTATCAGCATAAGCTCTAGCTCCATAATTTTTTCCCGCAAGATAAATAGCATCAGCTCCATTATTAATAGCTGATATTAAACTTTCCATATTGCCAGCAGGGGCGAGTAATTCTGGTTTTCGCATATATATCACCACTTCCATTATAGCACACTTTACATAAGGCGCAAAAAAAGGGAGTCTTTGAAGAATATTACTAAATTGTTTGACTTAAAGGACATTTATTTTATATAATAGACATATGGAAAAAAAGTTTAAAATGGTTGATGAACCTTTTACATGTGAAGTTTGTGGTTTTAGGGTTAAACCTTTAGGATATACAGCGCGCGACCACTGTCCTAATTGTTTATCTTCAAAACATGTTGATAATAATCCTGGGGATAGACTAGCAAGCTGTAAGGGGATTTTAAAACCGGTTGCCATTCAAAAATTTAAAGATACTTTTAAGATTATTTATCGCTGTGAGAAATGTGGTAAGATAAAGAAAAATATTATGGCTAAAGACGATAATTTTGATTTAATATTGGAAATTATGTCTAATCCCATAGAAATAAAGGAGGTGCATTAATGTTTGTCGATGAGGCGATAGTAGAATTATATGCTGGTGCTGGTGGTAATGGTTGTTTAGCTTTTCGCCGAGAAAAAGGTGTACCACTTGGTGGACCTTTTGGTGGCAATGGTGGCAAAGGTGCTGATATTATTTTTAAGGTTGATAGTGGTCTAAATACTTTGCTTGATTTTAAATATAATCGGATTATTAAAGGTGATAGTGGGTCTAATGGCCTTGGTAAAGGTATGCATGGAAAAAACGCTGATAATGTAGTGATTTTAGTACCACCGGGAACAGTAGTTACGGATTTAAAAACAGGATTAATAATTGCCGATTTAACCGAAAACAAAGAAGAAGCTGTTATCGCTAAAGGTGGTCGTGGTGGAAGGGGCAATATTGCTTTTGCTACTCGTAATAATCCCGCACCAAATTATGCAGAAAATGGTGAACCTGGTGAATATAAAAAAGTAAAAATCGAACTTAAATTAATGGCTGATGTTGGACTAGTAGGTATGCCATCAGTTGGTAAGAGTACTATTATTTCTAAACTGTCGGCATCAAGGCCAAAGATAGCCGATTATCCATTTACAACTTTAAAACCTAATTTGGGAGTTGTTAGAGTGCCTGATGGGCGGTCGTTTGTTCTTGCCGACTTACCAGGACTTATCGAAGGTGCTTCTTTAGGAAGTGGTCTTGGTGATAAGTTTTTAAAACATGCCGAAAGAACAAGAGTTATTGTTCATGTAATCGATATGAGTGGGTTATATCGTAATCCTTATGAAGATTATAAAATTATTAATAATGAATTAAAATCTTATAGTGAAAAGTTCCTAGAAAAACCACAAATTATTGTAGCTAATAAAATGGATGCCCCTGATGCCGTTAAAAATTTAGAAGACTTTAAGACTAAAGTTAAAGATGAAGTTATTGAGGTTACAGCTTTAAATGGAAAGGGTCTTGATAAATTAGTTTATAAAATAGCTGATTTATTAGATAAACTTCCTAAAGAAGAATTTAAAGATGATAATTTTGAAAGTCATGTTGTTTATAAGTTTGAAGAAGAAGTACCGTTTACCATTACCAAAGAAGATGATGCATGGATAATTAAAGGCGAAAAACCAGAAAAATTATTACTAATGAGTCGGTTTGATACGGATGAAGCTATCGTAAGATTTGCTAGTAAGTTACGAAGACTAGGGGTAGATGATGAACTACGGAGACTTGGAGCAGAAGAAGGCGATACCGTTAAAATACTAGATTATGAATTTGAATTTAAAGAATAGTACTAACTTAATGTTAGTGCTTTTTGTTTACATACATTAAAAATATTGGCAGTCTATGAAGAATCTTACTTATATATATAAGTAAAAGCAAAATTAATTCTTACCATAATTTCCCACATTTTTATCAAATTATTTCCATAATTATATTGTACAATGTATTCAGAGTTAAGAAAAAACTCTGGAAAGGAAGTGATAGATGCTAGCAGATTTTAGAAAATAGTGTTATACTAAAACTAGAGGCGATGATAATGTATAAAATTTGTTTAGTGGAAGATGAAAAGAATTTAAATAACTTAATTAAAACTTATCTTGAAAAAGCTGGTTATGAGGTAATTCAGTATTATGATGGACCAAGTGCTTTAAATCACGTAACTGATGAAGTTAATTTATGGATATTAGACATTATGCTTGGAAGTGAAGTAAGTGGTTATGACATAATAAAAAAAATAAGAGAGAGCAGTGAAGTACCAGTAATATTTACTTCAGCCCGCGACCAAGATTTGGATAAAATAATTGGTTTAGAGTTAGGAAGTGATGATTACGTTACTAAACCATATTCCCCTAAAGAATTAGTACTTCGGGTTAACAACATTATTAAAAGAACTTATAGCTCGCAAACAGAAAAAATTCATTATGATAATTATGAAATTGATTTAGATAAAAGAATTGTTACCGAAAGCTTTAAAGACATTCCTCTTACTACTTTAGAGTTTGATTTGCTAATCCTACTACTTAAAAATAAAAATAAGTCATTTAGTCGAAATCAGATATTGGAGAAAGTTTGGGGCGATGATTATTTTGGAAGCGACCGGGTAGTTGATGATTTAGTTAGGCGACTTCGAAAGAAAATGCCTAAATTAAGACTTGCAACTATTTATGGATATGGATATAGATTATCATGAAATTAAAGCATAATTTATATCGGCAAATTATTACAATAGTTTTAATAATGTTTGCCATCATATACATAAGTGTAGCTATTATCTTACCAAAAGTTTTAGCGCCCATCTATGAAAAGAATATATATTTAAATTTAAAAACCCCTTTAGATGTTATTCAGCATGATTTATCTGATAACGAAATAGATGATAATATTGCGTATATATATGTAAAAGATGGTGTTGTTAATAAATCAAATAATTTAACCGATGTTATAGACCTTTCGACTGAACAAGTTTTAGAAAAAATAAACAATGATTACGGTAAGTTTGCTTATCGTGGAAAAACCTATTACTATAATACAAAATCAGATACATATAGTTATAAAGTAGCTATTACTAATGACGACTATGTAGAACAGATGAAATCCGATATATGGAAATCATTGTTTCCAATTCTCATAATTACACTATTATTTATGTTAGTAGTTGTGGCTGTATGGTCGCAAGTACTAGCTGAAAAGATAAAAATATTAAAAGAAAAAGTTGATAACTTGGATAATGATAATTATGTTCCCAAGATGCCCTTCAAAGCAGAAGACGAATTAAAAGTTTTATCCGAGGCGATTGATGAAATGAAAATGACATTAAAAACCCAGGATGAATATAAAAATCAAATGTATCAAAACATTTCACACGATTTTAAAACCCCTCTCACCGTTATAAAATCTTATATTGAAGCTATTGAAGATGGCGTGGAAGATGAAAAAGACGGATTACAAGTTATCAAACAAGAAATAAAAAAATTAGAAATAAAAGTACACTCCTTACTATACTTAAATAAATTAACTTATATAAAAGATATGGATGCCTATAAAAATGAAACCATTAATATTGTAGATATCTTACCTCCGGCCATTCAAAAATTTAAATTAACCCGCCCAGATGTTAAATGGGAACTAAATATTGTTGATAAAAAAACAATATTTAAGGGAACAGAAAGCATGTGGGAAGCAATTATTGATAACATTTTAAGTAATTTTATTCGTTACGCTAAAAAAAATGTTAAAATAGCCGTTAAAGGACATAGAATAATTTTATTTAATGATGGCGAGGCCATAGACGAAACGATATTTAATGATATATTTACTCCTTACAAAAAAGGCATCAAAGGCGAATTTGGCCTTGGCTTATCCATAGTTAAAAAAACTCTATCCCTACTAGGCTATGAGATAAGCGTTAAAAATGAAAAAAACGGAATAAGTTTTATAATAAAATAAGAGAATTCCCCATCTCTTATTTTTTCGTATAAAAGTTATGGACTTTAGTAAGGCAATTTGATACAATTATTATAGGTGAAGAATATGAAAAACGGATTTACATTAATGGAATTACTTGGTGTTATTGTTATTTTATCGTTATTAATCTTATTAATTGTCCCTAATATACTGGACCAAGTAAGTAATAAAGAGGGAGAAGTCAATGAAGCTTATCAAGAAGCAGCGGAAGCGGCGGCCCAGTTATATGCTGATGAAAATCCGAATGTTACAGGATGTGTTAAACTTTCAACATTGCAGGAAGCTGGCTTTTTAACTGGTGAAGCGGTTTCAGAACTAGGACAAGATTATGAAAATGCTGGCGTTATGATTGAGAAAAATGGTAATGTTAAAACATTTACTTTTGGTTGTTCATAATTTTGGACATTCTTTTTTTTGTGCTATAATATGCTATCAGAGGTGATTTTATGCACGAAAAGATTATATTGCCACTTAAAAGTGAGAAGCCACTATTTTATAATAAAGATAAGTTACAAGAATTAAAAGAAGAACTAGAAGAATTTTTAAGTGATAAAGATAATAGTTATATGAATAAAGTTGCTTTTGCTGAAAGATTTATGGGCTGTCAAGAAATACAGTCAAATAATAGTATTGAAGGTTATAATGATGATGTTAAACGAATTATTAGCGTGACTTCCAGACAAAGAAATAATGATAAAAGTGATAGTATTATTACTAATTTATATAATGGTTATAAAATGATATTAGAATGTCCGGAAATTAATAAAGAAAATTTAAAAAAATTATATACTATTTTATCAAATGATTTAATATCTGAAGAAGATAAAATATTAATGGGTGAGTATTATCGAAATGCTCCAGTATATATATATTATTCACGAATATTAACAACCGCGCCTGATGAAGGTGTTGACTATAGATTTATTGATGAGTGCATGGATTCTTTATTTGACTATTTAAACGATGGTTCTAGTACTTTAAGTGCGACCGACCAATTTATAAAATCACAAATCGCCCATTATTATTTTGTTTATGTACATCCTTATTTTGATGTTAACGGAAGGACTAGTAGAACAGTAGGCATGTGGCATTTATTAAATAATAAAGCTTATCCTTATATTATTTTTAACCGGGCTATTCCTCTTACTTTAAAAAAATATTATAAAATAATAAGAGAAGTTAGAGCTTTCAATAATGCAACATTTTTCTTAAATTATATGCTGGGAAATGTTAAGGTGGAACTTGAAAAAGAAAGAGTTATTTCATCAATTAATGAAAGTATTCATGGTGAGCTTACAGCTAGTGATTATCAGACATTGCTTTATATTTTATCATTAAACGGCTTAAAATCTTGTAAAGATTTTGCTAGTTTCTATAATAGAATAAATGGAAAAACATCAGTAACTACTGTTCGTGATGAAATGCTAATGCCTCTTATTGATAAAGATATTTTAAAAGTTGTTAGAGAAACTAATAGTGGTTTAAATGATGGAACAAACAATTTTGTTTTTCAATTAAATAGAAATTTAATTGATGATGACCCAGCTAAAATAAAGAAATTAAAAATATAAAAAAAGAGACTTATTCAATTTAAGTCTTTTTTAAGCCACATTTTTCTTTAATGTTTTTAATTCACGCGCACTCATTTTTACTTTTTTACCATTAATAGTAATTGTTTGTAAATTTAATTTATATTGATGTTTAGTAGCATTAAGTGCATGTGAACGACGATTACCGGATAAAGGTTTTCTATTTGTAACTTTTTTTGCCATTTAAATCCCTCCTTTAAAATTTTCCTCTGCTTTATAACTTTATCATATTACTGGTAAAAAGTCAAATATTTCTTATAAAATTATATGTTTGAACATTTAAAAATTTATTAAAATATAGTAAAATGGTAATAGGTGATACTATGAATTATATTCCTCTTAATATAAAAACCGATAATTCTTTGTTAAAAAGTATGATTAAAATAGATGATTTAATTAATTGGGCGGTTAAGTATAAGGTAAACACCTTGACAATTACTGATAATAATTTATATGGAGCTTATGAGTTTTATAAAAAATGTACTAAAGAAAATATTAAACCCATAATTGGTTTAGAAGTTAGAATTCCTGAAATAATAATTTTATATGCTCGTAATTATCAAGGTTACCAAAATTTAATGAAATTATCAACTTTAACTAGTGAACGAAATCTTGGTATAGCTGATGTAATTAAATATTGTACAAATTTAGTTTGTATCGTACCTTATGATAGTTTAGATAGATACAATGAATTAAAAAAATTTTTTCCTTATATTTTTATCGGTTATCAAAATGAAGAAGAAAAGAAAAAAATTAATGATAGTAATAAAGTTTATATGCATGAAATTCTTTGTTTAACTAAAGAGGATGAAAAATATGTAAATATTTTGTCACAAATAGGTGGCATTAGTATAAGTACTAATAATAAAAGCTTAATGCCTTTACCTAAAGAAACTTTAGAAAACAATAAAATAATTAGTGATTTATGTGATATAACTTTGCCATGTCATCAAGACTTATTACCTAAATTT
The DNA here is from genome assembly GCA_944358735.1 of uncultured Bacilli bacterium. Taxonomy (GTDB): domain Bacteria; phylum Bacillota_I; class Bacilli_A; order RF39; family UBA660; genus Coprosoma. The sequence goes on from CALVRT010000042.1 coordinate 8,365, forward strand.
AGTGATAATAGTTATGAACTTTTAAAACAGGAATGTATAAAGGGAATGAAAAAAATATTTGGGATTTCAGTTCGCCGAAAATATGCGGAAAGATTAAAGTATGAACTAGATGTTATTAAAAAAATGGGGTACTCTGATTATTTTTTAATTGTTGCTGATTATATTAATTATGCCAAAAAAAATAATATTTTAGTTGGTCCTGGGCGTGGTAGTGCTGCTGGTTCACTTGTTTCTTATGTTTTAGGAATTACCACAATTGACCCTTTAAAATATAATTTACTATTTGAACGGTTTTTAAATCCAGAAAGAGTAACAATGCCCGATATTGATGTTGATTTTCAATATAATCGCCGAGCTGAAGTAATTAATTATTGTATAAATAAATATGGGGCAAAAAAAGTTGTGCCAATTATTACTTTTGGAACTTTAGGACCGAAACAAGCAGTTCGTGATGTTGCTAGAGTATTAGATGTACCTTTGAAAATGGTTGATGAGTTATGTCGTAAAATTGATGCTGGCTTGAGTTTAAAGGACAATTATAAAAAAGTAGCGCCAATAATAAATGATAATTCTTTGTTAAAAGAAGTTTATGATATCGCCATCAAGCTAGAAGGAGTAAAACGCCATATATCATTACATGCCGCAGGAATTGTTATGTCAAAGTATGATTTAGATGACTACATTCCGTTAGACAAAAGTCATGGTGACTTCTATTCTACAGGTTATTCGATGGATTATTTAGAAGAAATAGGCCTTTTAAAAATGGACTTTCTAGGACTTAAAAATTTAAGTTTAATTGCTGATGTTTTAAAAGAGATTAATTTAAATTTTGATGATATTCCCGAAGATGATAAAGAAGCTTTACAGGTATTTACAAATGTTCAAACTATTGGCATTTTTCAGTTTGAATCGATTGGGATGAAACGTTTTTTATATAAATTTAAACCCAAAACATTTGAAGAAATTGTTGCTGCTTTATCTTTATTTCGCCCTGGTCCAATGAAAAATATTGGCCTTTACATTGATAGACGCAATGGTAAAAAGCCAGTTAATTATATGCATCCTGATTTAACAGAAATTTTAAAACCAACATATGGTATTATTATTTATCAAGAACAAATAATGCAAATAGCTAATGTCATGGCTGGATTTAGTTATGGACAAGCCGATATTTTGCGCCGAGCGATGAGTAAGAAAAAAGATAGACTTTTAAAGGAAATGCGAAGTTCATTTATTAAGGGGAGTGTCAATAATGGTTATGATGAGAAATTGGCTAGCGATATTTATGATTTGATTTCCCGGTTTGCTTCTTATGGTTTTAACCGTTCACATGCTGTTTCTTATGCCATGGTTTCTTATCGAATGGCTTATTTAAAAGCTCATTATCCAGAAGTATTTATGAAGCATTTACTTTCTTCTGCCCAAGGTAGTGAACAAAAAACTAAAGAATATTTACAGGAATGCCGGAATTTAGGGTTAGTAATTGCTAGACCTGATATTAATAATAGTACAGATAAATATTTAATTAAGAATGGAAGAATTATTTTGCCAATCACTGCCATTAAAGCCATCGGCCCAGTAGTTAGTGATGAAATTATCAAAAAAAGAAAAGAAGGACCATTTAAAGATATTTTTGACTTTACTAAAAGATGTAATTTAGGAACTAAAACTTTAGAAACATTAATTTTAGCTGGTTGTTTTGATAAATTAGGATTTAATCGTAAGACTTTAATTAATAATTTAGATGCGATTAATAATTATGCAGGTGTTGGTGTTTTTCTTGATGATGATGTTTTTAAACCAGAATTAGAGATGGTTAAAGACTATAGTTCAGCCGAAAAAATGAAACTTGATGATGAATTATTTGGATTTTATGTTAATACTAGCCCAGTTACCCAAAAGAAGAAAAAATTTACGAAAGTTATTTCTTTGGATATGGTGGAAAAAAATTTTGATAAAAAAGTTGAAGTAGTTGGACAAATTACGAAAATAAGAGTTATTGTTACGAAAAATAATGAAGAAATGGCTTTCCTTGAAATTGCTGATGAAATTGCTAAAGCGGAAGTTGTGGTTTTCCCACAAATATATAAAATGGTAAAACCATTTAATAAAGAAGAAATTGTTTACATTAATGGTAAAGTTAAAAGAAGATTTGCCGATTATCAAATAGAAGCAATTTCTTTGCAAAAATTAGATTGATATAAATTTTAAAATGTGTTATGATTATACTAGGTGATAAGAATGAAAAGTGCTAGGGCAAAAGTTAGTATGATTTATGTTTTAACAGGTATTGTCGTGTTGTTGATAATTTATTTAGTTTTATTTACATATAAATCATTAAAACCTGAAGAGACTAAAAAACAAGAAGAAAGTTCTGGTATAGATATGCCTAAAGTGGCGGCTAGTTGTACTTTTGATATGACAGCTAGTGAGTTTGATAACATTGATAATGCCGAAAATTTATGTAGTACGCTAAATCGTATTAATATAACTGGCGTTAGTGTTGAAGGAACAGAAATGAAAATTATTGTTTTTTATAGACCAGATACCGAAACTAAAAATACGGGGATTTACATTAATGATGCTGTAGTTAATGAAGTTGCTAATGAAAGTATCCAGTATAAGTTTACTTCACTGAATGACCGTTTATTTATAACGACAATTATGGAAGGTAGTGCTAATTTAGTGGCTTACAATAAAAATGTTATGCCAGTATATAACTTGGCAGAAACGCTTAATAGTTTACAAATTCAAGACCAAGTATTAAATACAGTTTTAGGTACGAATAATATTGATGGTGAAAGTATTTCCATTAATGATGAGGGTGTTAGTTTTAACAGTACTTCTGGTACTTGCCAAAATGGCGTTAGTGGTGTTAATTATACACTTAAATATACCGGTAATACTTTTGAAAATCCCGTAGCTGGAACTAATGTTACTTGCTAAAAAGGACTATGATATAAACCTTGTAGTTTATTTTCACAGTCCTTTTATTTTAAATTTTTTTCTAAAGTTTGTAATATTTCATTTCTTAAACTATCATTACCACTAGACCAAAGAACCTCGAAAAAAACGCCAAGTCCTGGTAAAGCCAATTCTTCACTATCATTAATACTTCCTTCAATTGATGTTTTAAGTTCATTTACATCAGTATTTTTAAAGTTATCTTTAATATGTTTTCTAATACTTATATTCATAATCTCATCCTTTCAATATTATAATGGTTAATAAGTCAAAAAAATATACAAAAATCAGTATATTTTTGCTTTAAAATAGTGTATAATTATTTTAGAATGGAGGAAGAAAATGGTCGCACTTATTATTATTGGTGTAATAGTATTAATACTAGTTATTTATGTAATCATGACTTACAATGGTTTAGTAAACTTTAGAAATAAAGTTCAAGATAGTTGGGCTTCTATAGAAGTATTATTAAAAAGAAGAACCGATTTAATTCCTAATTTAGTGGAAACAGTAAAAGGTTATGCAACCCATGAAAAAAGTACGTTAGATGCGGTAATTACTGCTCGGAACAGTGCGGTGGGAGCTAAAGGTAAAGAAGAAGAAATGAAGGCATCTAATATGCTTACTGATGCTTTAGGTAATTTATTTGCTTTGGCTGAAAATTATCCAGATTTAAAAGCAAATACTAATTTTTTAGATTTACAAAATAACTTAAGAACAACTGAAGACCAAATTGCTACTGCTCGTCAAGTTTACAATGATACTGTTCTAGCTTATAAAAATAAACTAGAAATGTTTCCATCTAATATAGTTGCTAGTATTTTTAACTTTAAACCAGAAGCCTTTTTCGAAGCTGAAGAAGCTGAAAAAGAATTACCAAAAGTTAGTTTTTAAAGTCAAGTTATTTGACTTTTTTTCTTTCAATGATATATAATTAAAGCGGAGGAATAAGATGGATAAAAAAGAGACTAAAAATAAAGCTTTGTATTTACATGATATAGAGTATGATACATCACATTTACCAAGTTATTTACAAGAACAAATTAAAAATTTAGAAAAATATGACGAAGAAGATGATTGGATAAGTTATGATATGTTATTTTATGCTTTAGAAGGCCAGTTAAAAAATTATTTACTTAATAAAAGAATTAGTGAGTATGATTTTAAAATTATTATGCGTAAATATGGGAGGTATGTAGATTAGTGAAAGTTGAAAATTTAGAAAAATGTGAACCTAGTGGATTTAGTTATGGCGGTCATGGAGGAAGTAAAAGAGGGATTATTATTGAAAATCAAAAGGAGTTTTATTTAAATATTTTAAAGTATAGGTATGACAACATTTTACTACCTATTTACAATAAATTGTTAGCTAAAAAATAGTCAAGTTATTTGACTTTTTTTCTTATTCCTTTAAAATAGATATAGGTGATTATTATGCAGTGGAAAATAGGAGATGTTTTAATAAAAAATCAGGTTGTTCTTGCACCCATGGCTAGTATTTCTAATAGTGCATTTAGAAGAATTGCTAAAGAAATGGGAGCAGGATTAGTGGTGGCCGAAATGGTTAGTGATAAAGCAATTTATTATCAAAGTAAAAAAACTTTAGATATGCTTTATATGACCGAAGAAGAAAGGCCCATATCCCAACAAATATTTGGTAGTGATAAAGAAACATTTGTCTATGCGGCCAAATATATTTATGAACATATGCATCCAGATATTATTGATATTAATATGGGATGTCCTGTACCAAAAGTTGCGGTTTCCGCTCAAGCTGGAAGTGCGCTTTTAAAAAATCCTGATAAAATATATGAAATAGTTAAAGCCGTTGTTGAATCTGTTCCTATTCCCGTTACAGTTAAAATTAGAAGTGGCTGGGATAGTAATAGTATTAATGCTCCTGAAGTAGCTAAAATATGTGAAAAAGCTGGGGCGAAAGCTATTACTATTCATGGGAGAACTAGAAGCCAGGGTTATAGTGGAAAAGTTGATTTAAATATTATTAAAAAGGTTAAAGAAAGTGTTAATATTCCTGTTATTGGTAATGGTGATATTCGCTCACCCGAAGATGCCAAAAATATGCTTGATAAAACAGGTTGTGATGCTGTAATGATTGGCCGTGGTGTTCTTGGTAATCCATTTCTTATTCAAAATACAGTTCGTTATTTAGACGGAGAGGAATTAATCAAAGTAACTAATACTGATAAAATCAATATGCTTATAAAACATTTTAATTACTTATTAGAGATTAAACCGGAAAAAACCGCCCTTTTAGAAATGCGGACGCAAGCTAGTTATTATTTAAAGGGCCTTCCAGGTAGTACAGAAATCAAAGAAAAAGTCTTTAAATGTCAAACAAAAGAGGAGTTTTTAGACCTCATTCAAACTTATTTTGACCGCCTTTAGTTCTTGACCTTGTCTTGGATGTAGGGTATAATTAAATAGTAAAGGAGCAAGACATGAAAAGATTATTTAACCGGCGAATAGGCGCTTATTTATTTGATTTAGGTCTTTTGTTACTTGCTTTTATGTTTTTTGATTTATTCAGTTTTAAAGAAAAGAGTCCAGAAGTGCTTTCTTTAACTAGTTATATTAATGAACTTGGTAATTATTATAAACAAATTAATACTAAAAATATTTTAATAATTTTATTAAATATCTTATATACTAGTTTTTATTTTGTTATTTGGCCTTATTTTCATAATGGGCAAACGCTTGGTAAAAAAATATTTAAAATAAGAGTTAAAATGATGGGTGGCCGAGAGCTAACTTTAAAAAGCTTATTAATACGCTCATTAATTACCAGTGGCTTGTTTTATTATTTAGGCTTGCTACTTGGCTTATTTATAAGTGTTAATTACTTTATTTTAATATCTATCTTTGGTTTAATCCAAATGTTTTTATTAATTATCTGTTTAATAATGGTAATTACGAGAAAAGACCAAAGAGGTATTCATGATATACTAGCGCATACTAGAGTAATGATTGCGGGGTGAAAAATGGTTTTATATCTTATTAGGCATGGTGAAACTGACTGGAACAATCTTGGTTTACTTCAAGGCCGGTCAGATATTTCTTTAAATGAAAACGGTAAGAAAGAAGCTTTAAAATTACAAGCTTATTTTAAAGATAAGAAAATCGACGTTTGTTTTTCCAGTCCTTTAAATAGAGCTTATGAAACCGCAAAAATAATTTTTCCCAAGACTGAAATTATAACAGATGATTTGTTAATTGAAAGATATTTAGGTGATTTTGAAGGAAAGAGTCATAAAGAATATCACTTTTATGATTTTTGGGATTATAAAGCGAATAATACTGCTGGTAATGTCGAAGGTGTTAGAGAGTTATTTAAGCGGAGTCAAACTTTTTTAAATAAGTTAAAAACAAGTTATAATGATAAAGTAGTAGTAATAGTTTCACATGGCGCTTTTTTAAAAGCTTTACATTTTTCAATAGTTGGTTATAATGAGAATACCGATTTTGGAAGTTTTTCTTTAAATAACTGTGAATTTAAAAAATACGTACTTTAGAAGGAGGGCGTTTATGAAAGTATTGTCAGTAAATGCTGGAAGTTCATCGCTTAAATTTAAATTATATGAAATGCCGGAAGAAAAAATTTTAATTGAAGGCTATGTTCAGAAAATAGGAACTGATGGATTTATTGAAATGACGATTGATGGCAAAGATATAAATTATGAAATCGATGTTAAAAACCATGAAGAAGCGGCTAGTTTTTTAATTGATGCTTTAATTAGATATAATGTTATTAATTCGCTTGATGAAATATCCGTTATTGGACACCGAATAGTTCATGGTGGTGGTAAATATTTGCCACAAATTATTTATCGTAATGATTTAGCTAGGCTTGAAAAATTAACTTACTTGTCACCGGTTCATATGAAGGCTAATATCGCGGGAATTAAAGCTTTTATGAAAACACTTCCAGATGCTAAAGAAGTTGTCGTTTATGATACAGCTTTTCATCATACAATTCCTAAAGAAAATTTTCTTTATTCTGTACCGCTAGAGTGGTATGAAAAATACGGTATTCGTAAATTTGGATTCCATGGTATTAGTTGTAATTATATAACGATGGAAATGGAAAAGTTGCTAGGTAAGAAGGTTAATTTAATTATTTGTCATATTGGAGCTGGCGCTAGTGTAACGGCGGTAAAAAACAGTAAATCTTTTAATAATTCAATGGGCTTTACCCCTAATTCTGGCTTAATGATGGCAACTCGTAGTGGCGACATTGATTACACAATTTTACCTTTTATTATGCAAGTTACTGGACTTAATATTGACCAGATTAATGATATTTTAAATAATAAAAGTGGTCTTGAGGGCTATGCTCCGGGTTTAAGTGATAACCGTGATTTGATGAAAGCTGTTAAAGCTGGAAATGAACTAGCTATTTTAGCTAATAAAATGTATATTAACCGAATAGTTAGTTATATTTCATCTTACTATGTTTCATTAAAAGAAGTTGATGCGATAGTTTTATGCGGTGGTGTTGGTGAAAATGCTTTAAGGTTTCGTTCGGATTTACTAGAAGCTTTAAAACCACTAGGTATTAGTATTGATGAACAAAAAAATGAAAAAATTCATAAATTAAAAGATTCACAATATGGTATTATTACTAATAAATATTCAAAAATACCTTGTTATGTTATTCCAACGGATGAAGAAGTTATGATAGCTAGAGAGGCTTATAAGCAAGTAGAAAGTGTGATTTGATGAATATCTACAAAAAAATATATAAGTTAATAAAAAAAGCTGATAAAATTGTTATCGCTAGACATATCGGACCTGACCCTGATGCTTTAGGTAGTAGTTTAGGATTAAAAGAAATTATTTTAAATACTTTTCCTAATAAAAAGGTTTATGTTATTGGCTCGCCGGCTAGTCGTTTTAAGTATTTAGGTACTTTAGATAAATATAATAGTGAGATGGATGATGCTTTATTAATTGTTACGGATACGCCTAATGCTAGTAGGGTAGATGGTATTAATGTTTCAAACTTTAAGAAAAGTATTAAAATAGACCATCATCCTTTTTTAGAAAAGTTTTGTACTGTTGAATGGATAGATGATAAGGCTTGTAGTGCTAGTCAAATGATTATTGAGCTTATTTTAAACACAAAACTTAAATTATCAACTAGTGCTGCTTATAAATTATATACGGGAATAATTGCTGATAGTGGAAGGTTTATGTATGCTTATGTGACGCCTAAAACCTTTAGATTAGTTGCTTATTTGTTGGCTGAAACTAATTTAGATATTACGAAAGTTTATGAAAAACTTTATGAACGTTCATATAGAGAGATTAAATTTAAAGGTTATATGTCGCAAAATTTTAAAATAACTCCAAATGGTGTTGGTTATATTAAAATAACTGATGAAATTTTAAACGAGTTTAATGTTGATGCCGCCACTCCAGGTAATATGATTAATGAATTTAATCATATTAGTGAAATGCTAGCGTGGGTTACTTTTTCTGAAGATAAAGAATTAGGTAGTTACCGCGTTTCTATTAGGTCAAGAGGACCAATTATTAATAAGGTGGCTGAAAAACATGGTGGTGGAGGTCACATATATGCGTCAGGAACAAGATTAAAAACTGATGAAGAAATTAATGATTTAATTAATGATTTAGATGAATGTGTAAAAGATTATATAGAAGAGAAC
>CALVRT010000043.1 GCA_944358735.1 uncultured Bacilli bacterium
GGATGGACCCGGAAACTGAAGAAAAAATGATAAGAGAAACAATTAGAAATGAAGCCTTTGATGATGGTGAAAGGTATGGCTATGAAACAGGAAAAATTGCTGGCGAGAAAAAAGGACAAGCTCAAGGCCTTTCACAAGGAAGAACACAAGGAAGGTTAGAAATGGCTATTGATATGGCTAAAAAAATGTTAAAAAAAGGCATTCCTTTAGAAGACGTTTTAGAAATAACTGGTTTATCAGAAAAAGAAGTTAATAATCTAAAACTGGTGATTTAATTTAAAGTAGATTAAGTTCTACTTTTTTAGTACTAATCTTCTTAAAAACAGCCTTTTTCGAAAGAAATTTAAAATTTTTTCAAAAAAAAGAAGGATTTTTTATTTTTTTGTCGTATGATATATAATAGAGGGGCTAGAAAGGAGAAGGAATGAAAAAAGTTTTATGGACATTTATTTTAATCAGTTTATTTAAAATAGATGTCAACGCTGCTGAAAGTTTAAATTATTCTGAACTTTCGGATGTAACTCCTTCTGCTACTACGGTAATTACTGAAAAAAGATATCAATACTATAAGCTTGAAAAAGAATATGGTCCTTATGCTAGTATTGATGAGGAAAATGAATACGAATTTTTTGACAAGGAAGATTATATATTAGGTCCTAAAAGTTCATTTATGTTGGACAAGCCTAATTCAGAAAATCATGTCATAACAAGTCAGCCAGGTGCATATTATAAGCGAGTTAGTGCCATTAAATATTTAAAATTCACTTTAAATAGTAGTGATAATGAATTTACAAGTTTTAAACTGTATGATGGAAATAAACAGCTGAAAATATTTGATATGAGCCAAACTAATGCTTCGTTAGACCACATGAATGGTGTTGGCTATATTCGAAAAAATGGGGTCATTAAAATTGAATTTCACGAATTACATTATTTAGATGATTTAACACTGGAATTTAGTTTAAAAGATGAAAGTAATATTGATTATACGATTGAAACAGGAGATAGTCAGGTTTATACTTTAGACAATTATAATAAAACTGATAAAATTATTTTTAAAAATAGTACTTTATCAAATCCGAAATATGAATATTTTTATGATGTTTTAAAAGATACATCTAATGTACTTAAAGTAGTTAAACCAGTAACTTTATACTATACTGAAGAAAAACTTTATCATTATTATAATTTACAAAAAATTTATAATGATAAATATACAGTAGAACCTGATGGTGAGTTTATTTATAAAGATGAAAATAAGTTTAAATTATTTTATACTTATTTAGATACTAATTTAGTTAAAGAAAAACAAGAAGAATTAAAATTACCTGATAATCCTGAAGAAAAAAAGGCTACTGATATGAACGTTTTAACTATGCCACTTTATTTAAATGGAAATAAAGTTAATAAAGATACATCTTTAAAGGAAAATAGCTATGAAAAGCCTTTGATTAAAGAAGATAATTTACTAACAATTAGTAAAACAAAAACTATCGATAGTGGAAATAATTTATTTTATGGCATATATTTTCTAATTTTCTTTATTTTAAGCATATTAATTCTAGTTTTGTCGAAATGCTATAAAAAAAGACTTAAATGTGCTAGAGTGTAGTAGGTGATAGCAAAATGTTAGATATAGATATTAAACCTTATTGTGGCGTTTTATTTATTAGATTAAGTGGAACTTTAAATCAGCAAAATGCTGAAGAATTAAAAGATGTAGATACTTTGCTTAAAAAAGTTGGCATTCGTAATATTGTCTTTAATATTTGCGGGCTTAATAGTATTGATAGTGCTGGTAAAAATGCTTTATATGAAAGTTATAAAATTGGTAAAGGAAATAATGGCAGTATTGTGCTTTGTGTTAAAGATAATGAAGAAGTAACAGAAAAAATAAGTTTTTTACTTGACAAAATAGGTGTAGTCGAAGATGAACTAGCAGCCTTGAAAAAATTTAATATATAGGAGATGATGCTTTGGATATAACATCTTTAATTTTAAATAATGAAAGATTAATTTATAAATTAGCTAGTTCCTTTACCGCTTATGCCAGTATTGATGATTTATATCAGGCTGGATGTTTAGGCATTATTGAAGCAGCTAAAAATTATGATGAAAATATGGGAACGAAATTTTCCAGTTATGCTTATTCATATATTTTAGGAGAAATGAAGTTGCTTACGCGGAAAAATAAACCTTTTAAGGTGAGTAAAGAAAAAGCCAGTTTAGCGGCCAAAATTGAAAAGACAAGAAATTTACTCGCTCAAAAATTAATGCGTGAGCCAACAGTATCTGAACTATCAGACTTTTTAGAAATCCCAGAATATCAGTTAGCTGAAATAATTAATAGTAATAGAGTCGATAGCCTAGATAAAACTTATGGTGACACGGATATGATGCTTCATGAAATAATAAGTGCGCCATATTTAGAAAAAGATACTTTAATTATGCTTAAGGATATGATTGAGTCTTTAGAAGAACCTGAAAGAACCATTATGATAGAGAGATACTATGAAGATATGACGCAAAGTGAAGTGGCTAATAATTTAGGTTTAGGACAAGCTTTTGTTTCAAGAAGAGAAAACAAAGTATTAAAGAAAATTCGCCAAACTATATAATTGACAAATGATAAATCATTATTTATAATTATTATAGGTGAATGATATGAAAAAAGGTTTTACTTTAATCGAATTAATATGCGTAATTACAATACTTGGTTTAATAGCTTTAATTGCTATTCCCACGATTAACAATATGATTATTAAGTCAAGAGAAGAATCTTATGATGAACAATTAGATACAATTATTGATGCTGCTAGAACTTATATGTCAGCAAATTCCTTAAAATTACCATCCCAAACGGGTGGAGCTACTTGTGTTACTATTGCAGAATTGCAAGCCGAAGGGATTATTGAAGAAGGAGAGATTGAAAATCCTTGCGCAGATAACAAGTGTTCTGATGAATTAGGAGCTATAGATGTTCAAGAATTCAATGGCCGGGTTGACGTTGAGTGGAAAAGTAACAAGTATGTTTATACATATTCAACTAATCCAGCTTCTTGTGATGAGGAAGGAAACTAATTGTTCTTCTTTTTTTATATAATAGGAAAGTCATACTTTTGAAAAAACAAAAAATCATATTGACATACTTTTGTTCGTAGTGTATAATAATTACCTCCGGTGATAGTTATGAGAGAATTTAAAGGCTATGTATTTAGAATGTATCCGACTAAGGACCAGGAAATATTAATTAATAAAACTATTGGCTGTTCAAGGTTTATATATAATCATTTTTT
>CALVRT010000044.1 GCA_944358735.1 uncultured Bacilli bacterium
TTTTTCTATGTAAATAATCACAATATTTTTTTCAACAAAGCTTGCCTTTGTTGCTTATTTGCCTTGCTTTTTCTCTATTTGGTTGCATTTAACCTTTCAAAGTCGCATTTACTTTTGCAAGTCAGCTTTATTAATTATTGTCATTATCTGACGCATCTGCATCATCTTCGCTAGAATCATCTTCAGACTCATTGCTATTGTCCACACCATTTATAAACTTCTTAGAACAAGACCATACATCTCCAACAGTTTCACCATTTTCTGACTTAGTCTCAACACCATCTATAATACTAACAACAAACTGCACAATAACAATTACCAAAAATACTAATACAGCAGAAATTAACCTTGCAATAAAGGCACTGCGATATTTCTTAATATCTTCTTCCTTTTTGGCAATGATTGATTTGGCAAAATCTAGCATTCCCCAAATGATCAGTAAAATAGGAACAATAATTTTAAAACCACGAATAATTGTAGCAACTAAATTAAATATTTCGTTTGGTATTGCTATTCCACCACAAACAGTAGTATTTGTGGTTATTTCGTCTAAGACATTAAATAATTCGTACATAAACCTTCCTTATACTATGAAGTAGAAGTAGTACCACCAATGAATTCGTTGATACAACTCCAAAGGCTTTCAGTATTTTGAGAGTTTTCGGCAGAAAGCGTTCCAACAAAGTTAAGTAACATTCTAACAATTGTAACGGTTAAGAATACAACCGCTGCCGCAATCAAACGCTTAATAAATACTTTTTGGGCATCCTTAATTTTATCTTCATTTTGTCCTATTACTGCTTTAGTAAAATCTAGCATTCCCCAAATGATTAATAAAATAGGGACAACAACTTGAATTCCTAAAACAATTAAAGATGTAAGATTTTTCACACCAGACGGAATAGAACTACAAGTAGTGCTAATACTACTAGTCAAAACATTAAATAAATCTGGATTCAATAATTCCATAATTAATAACCTCCTCTTTTCATAATACAAATATACCTAAATTTGCAAAAAATGTCAATATTATACTAAAAAATATTAAAAACTTGTCGCTTTTATGTAAAGAAAAACTATTTAAATAAATCAAATAGTCCCTTTTTCTTTTCAGTTTCACCATCTGCTTGCATTGCAAAACCAAGTCGTGAAAGTAAACTATCCAAGGCGGGATTATTGTTTTCTTGGTCATTTAATGGTGGTAAATTATAAAACGTTTTTGTATTTGTTTCATATTCAAAATCTAAAACATCATGATTGTTAAGTAAACTTTGATTTAATATTATCTTCTTACCACGATATTTTTCAAAAGCTCTTGGGTTACGGGCTAATAATTTATTTAATTTTATCTTTGATGGTTCTACTAAATAAAGCACTTCATTCATTAATCCTTCTGCTGATGGACTATTATTCATATCAACTAAGATAACATTATATTGATTATATTTTGTAATAATATTCCCCAGTTCAGTACTTTTAGCACTAACTAAAGATTCATCATCAAAATACATAAAATCGTGCTTGTCTAATTCAACACCAACAACCTCATAATTTCTTTCAAGTTGCTTTTTCATTAAATACACTAAAGTTGTAGCTCCTGATTCTTCAGTAATGTTTTTAATTCCAATAACTGTTGCTGTAGCGGCATTTGTATACACTTGCTGAACTGCACCAGCACCATAATCATGAACAGTATCTAATTGATGATACTGAGCTACATCACGATAACTATTAGGATTATCATATAAATATTTAACACCTTCAACATTCATTGTAAAGTTATAAACTCTCATTGATATTAAATCTGATAAATATTCAGGATTAGTTACTTCTGGTGAGCCATCTAAAAGGAGAATTACTCTATCCATATCAAGTGATAAAGATAACTTTTGTAAAGTTTTAATATCTTTATAATTTTTGATAGCTGTTATATCCAAAATCATTCTTTGAAAGAAAAAGTTCTTAAAAGTCTCAATTATTTCATCAACTGAAAACTCACCTTCCAAGCTTTTAATTATTTCGATATCTAATGTTGATAAAGCTTCTCTATATTTATTGGCAACTATAACATTCATTAGTCACTCCCCCTTCCTATGGTATTTACTTCAGTAAACGTCATTGTCTCACCTTCAACAGGAAGTTTAATTAACTTATTGATGATTGGCAAGTCAAAATACATATAAGCAACAACGTGATAATAATCACCACATCTTATGTTTTCTTCATACTCATCACAATCGTGAATTTTATAAACACAGTACTCATAATCATTGTAAACTGTTACATTTTCAGCATCGGCTGGTAAATTATATTTTTCTGGTGAAGGGCAATTAGTTTTACCATTAGCATTAGTATTTAACCGGTACCCAATACCTGTTCCATTTTGCCCACCATATTTTAACCAATCTTCAATTTCATCTACTGCTGATGTACTACCAGGTGTTTCAGGATTGCCAGGATATCCTTGCTCTTTTTCAATTACCTCTACTATTCTATTCTTTACTTTATAAGCCTTAGAATAGCTAATGGAGCCAACAAAGAACATAATCAAAATTAAGATAAAAACAATCATCAAATAAAATATAAATGTTGTCGAAATCGATTCTTTCATCTTCGAACACCTTCTTGTTCCCGACTATCACTAAAGTTATAAATTCTCTCGCCTTTGGTATGTACTGGTATTTTAAATTTATTAATAAAAGGTAAGTCAACATAAATATATGTAACCACACTATAATTATAATAAAGTGGTTCATCATCATCATTGTGCATTCCTGTATCATAACCACCAGTATCATTTGGATAATAATAAACACAATAATAATAAGGATCTGTTGTGCCTTCGACAAGATATGCACCATTTCTATCAGGACAAGTTGAATTATCGTTATTATATGTATATCCAAGAGCACTTAAATTTTGATTAATTTCATTTACAGCTCCAGAATTATAACCTTCAAATTTATCAATTGAATATAAAATCATATTGTTCACTCTAAATGCTTTATAATAAGTAAGGGCACTAAAAAGAAGGGTAAATACGATAAATATAAAAATTATCATCAAATTATAAAGTACTGAACTTCCAATTCCTTCTCTCATAATACGCCCTCCTTTTTATTATTTTTATAATTAATATTAATGCCCTGTTAAGTCACAATCTGGATCAAAAGTACCCCTTGGGTTTTGACATTCGCCACCGACCCACTCACCACCGGCGTCAACGCAACATGAACGGGCATTCATACCAGTCATAATATTACTAATAATTGGTGTTGCAATAGCTACGATAACACCAATTAATATGATTGCAACTACAGTTAAGTTTGCTTCACCTGCTGCTTCTTTCACTCTATCACCACCTATCCTTTTCTATTCTTTTATAATTATAACACAAAAATTTCAAAATTACTAGTAGCTTAACATCATCATCATTGAAAGCATCATAAAGCCTAATATTCCGCCTCCAGTACCAAAAAGCATAATCATTGTTCTATTTTCCATCTTCTCAAGACGTTCTTTGTATTTTTGTTCACGAGCTTTATTTTGAAGTGTAGAAATAGTTCTTGAGAACATTAATAATTGTTCTTGCTTGTTTTCTTGACTTCCTAATCCTAGACGATACAAAAGTCTCATCATACGCATCGAATCACGAACAGGATAACGATTTGCAAAATCCATATATGGCTGAACAGAAGAATCTCCAGCATCAATTTTAGCAATTAAATCTTTAAGGCCTGGTTTAAAGATTTCAGGAGCTGTATCAATCGATTTTGAAATAGCTACCGGAACTGTATAATGCTGAACTAAGATTTCCAAACTTTTTAAATAGTATGGAAGCATTAAGTTAATACGATGTAAATTAGCCTTATAGTAACTTTTTAATTTAGTATATGGATACTTAAATACTACAAAACCTATTATTACAGATAAAAGTGCATAAACAAATGACATATTCTGCATAAATATAAAGAAC
>CALVRT010000045.1 GCA_944358735.1 uncultured Bacilli bacterium
ATGCTAAAAAAATGGCCAAGTGCCAAGTATATTGGATATTTCCAAGCTTACACAAATACTTATGCACCTTTAGAAGTTTTAAAAGAAAAATATGAAGAAGTATTAAAGTTTGATAATGTTGTTGGTATTAGTATTGCAACTCGTAGTGACTCTATTACTAATGAAGTTTTAGAATATTTAGAAGAATTAAATAAAAAGACCTTTGTCACTATTGAACTAGGACTTCAAACAATTCATCAAAAAACATCTACTTTAATTAATAGATGTCATACTTTAGAAAATTTTGAAATAATGGTTAAAAAATTACAAGAAAAACATATTTTTACCGTTGTTCATATCATTAACGGACTACCTTATGAAACTAAAGAAATGATGTTAAAGACGGTTAAATACTTAAATAATTTAAATATTGATGGTATTAAAATTCATATGTTAAGTGTTCTTAAAAATACTCCTTTAGAAAAAATATATGAAAAAGAAAAATTTAACTTATTATCTTTAGATGAATATGTAGAAATAGTTTGCGAGCAGCTTGAATATTTAAAACCAGAAATTGTCATCGAACGTTTAACCGGAGACCCAGATATAAATGATTTAATCGCCCCTACTTGGCTTCCTAAAAAAAGAATTGTTATAAACAATATTGATAAATATATGGCTAAAAACAATATTTATCAAGGTGATAAATTATAAGTTATTATCAATAAAATTATTTATTTCATCAACACTAAAACCTTTACTATAAAGTTTTTGTTTAAGCTTTAATTTTAAAGTATCACCTTCATATTTTAACTTCAACTTATTATATATTTTTAGCATTTCACTTGATAAATCATTACCTTTAATATTTTCTAAAGCTTTATTTACATCATTATAACTATAACCTAAATTAACTAAATAAACCTTTAACTTATTTTTTAAAACATTACCAGTATATTTACTGGTTTTTATTTTTTTACTAATTAATTTTTGTAAATGTTCATTTATAATATTTTCATCTATTTTACTAATAACATTATCAATAATATCACTATCAACTTTTAATTTTTCTAAATTATGTCTTATTTTTTCTGGCCCATCTAAACTTAAATTAATTTTATCATTAGTATAAGCTTGGGCGAATTTTGCATCATTAATTAAACCAATACTTTCTAATTTATTTATAATTTTATCAATATTTGGACAATCCTGTTTCTTTAAATAATTTTCAATTTCATAACGACTTCGTAATTTCTTATTTAATAAATTTAAAACTTTATAATAGCTATCATAATAAATATTTTCTTTTAAAATATCATTAAACAAATCTTCACTTATATCCTTTTTATATAGTAAATTATATTTTAAAATAATTTCTTCATAAGTATCAATCGAACCAACTTCTAGTAAAATACGATATTTTATTCCTTTTTTGACTATTTTCTTTACTTCCATATTTCCTCCTAATTTTTTTACATAAAAACTAATGGTTGTTAACGTTAATCATCCCATTAGCTATTTCTTCTAAAGCTTTACCAATGTTTTTAGTTGATTTATATTCTTTATCTTTCATTTGATAATGACCGGTTTCTTCCATTTCTTTAACCCTTTTACCAACTATATTTACTAATAAATATTTTGACCCCATTTTTTTTAGTAAACTGTCAATAGATGGATATAGCATACTTTCCCTCCTTCACTTTATATATCATATACCTTTTTTAATTAAATTACAACCAATTTGACATTATTTAACATTTAAATCTTCTTCTCCAAAAGAAAATGGACATAAATCTTTAACTGTCACTGACACAGTATTAGTTCCTTTATAATTAAAACTCACAATAAAAGTCTCTGGATTACATAAATCATTTAAAGCTTGCCGACAAATAAAACAAGGAAAACAAGGTTTTTCTCCTTTATTCATAATATAAATAGATTCAATATCATTTTTCTTATAACCTTGTGCGATGGCACTATATAAAGCATTTCTCTCCGCACATACCCCACTAGCCGGGGAAGTAGTTTCAATATTAACCCCTTCAAAAGTATTACCATCAGAGCATTTAACAATCGCTGCTACTTTATAATTAGATAAAGGGGCATAACTATTTTCTAGTAATTCTCTTAATCTTTCTTGCATTTTTCTCTCCTATTTAATAATTTCATAAATTAACTTTGGCTTATCAACCTTAAAATCAGTAATTTCAAAACATTCAGAAACATCTTTTTCGGGAATTAATACTTTATTTGTATATACTTTAGCAATAGTTTCGCCAGCATTTACTTCATCACCAACTTTTTTTGTTAAAACAATACCAACAGTATAGTCAATTTCATCAGTTTTAGAAAGCCGGCCAGCACCAAGTCTCCTTGCAAGTTCGCCAATTTTTAATGCGCTAATATTTTTAACATAACCAGACTTTTCAGCTTTAATTTCAATAATATTAGTAGCAACTGGAATATTACTGATATCCCCACCTTGATAACTAACAATTTCTTTAAATTTTTCAAATCCAAGACCATTTTTTAAAGCATTTTCTACACTTTCAATTAAAATCTCCATTGGAACGTTTTGGTCTAAAGAAATCATTAAAGATGCAAGGTTAATAACTAGTTCTTCTAAATCTTTAGGACCTTTTCCATTTAAAGTATCAATCGCTTCTCTAACTTCTAAAGCATTACCAATCGCATAGCCAAGAGGCTGATTCATATTTGTTAAAACACAAATAACATTTTTGCCAAAAGCCTTACCAATTTTAATCATTATATTAGCAAGTTCTCTAGCATCATCAATATTATTCATCAAAGCCCCTTCGCCAACTTTTAAATCGATAACAATATTACTCGCACCACTAGCTAATTTTTTACTCATAATACTAGAAGCGATTAAAGGAATAGATGCCACTGTTCCGGTTACATCTCGAAGGGCATATATTTTTTTATCAGCTGGGCATAAATTACCAGTTTGTCCAGCAATACTAGCCCCAATTTCTTCAACTTCTTGCTTTAATTCCTCTATTGTTATTTCAGTATTAAAGCCAGCAATTGATTCTAGTTTATCAATTGTTCCGCCAGTATGACCTAGTCCTCTACCACCCATTTTGGCTACTTTAGTACCTAAAGAAGCCACTAAAGGAATTAAAACTAAAGTGGTTTTATCACCAACGCCACCAGTTGAATGTTTATCGACAACATTAAAATCAAACGTGATTTTATCGCCACTATTAAGCATAATTTCGGTTAATGATACGGTTTCTTTTTCAGTCATCCCGTTTAAAAGAATCGCCATTAATAAAGCACTCATTTGATAATCGGGAATACTTTCATTTAAATAACCATTTATTACAAATTCAAGTTCACTTTTAGTTAGTTCCAGTTTTTTTTCTTTTTTTTCAATAATGTCAAGTATATTCATTTTTATTCCTCCTAATATAATTATATACCTTTTTTGAAAATTATAAAAGTCAAAAAGTTAAGAAATGTAAAGTATATTTATAATAATTTAATGACAAAATAATGATAGGTGAAATTTATGCTTATATATATAGGAATTTTTGTTTTTAAAATTATTGAAGATGCTTTAGGGACACTTCGAATTATTGTCGTTAGTAATGGAAAAAAGAAATTAGGGGCTTTCTTGCAGTTTCTAAATGCATTAGTTTGGGTTCTTGTTACTGGAACAGTTATTACTAATATTAATAAAGACCCTTTAAAAATTGTTTTCTTTGCTTTAGGTTCTTTAGTGGGGTCATATGTTGGTAGCCTTTTAGAAGAAAAAATCGCGATGGGCACTAATGTTATTATGACGGAAACTAGTCAGGTTAATGCTGAAAGGATTAAACTTCAATTAAGAAAATATAAAATAACAGATATTAAACAAAATAATAGTACTTTAATTATGGTAACTTGTCCAAGAAAGAAAAGTGAAAAAGTTATGGCTATAATTAGAAACTATGATAAAGATTGTGAGATTATAACCGAAAAAGTTAAGAGTTTTTCTTAAGATAATTATATATATCTTTTACTTTATCAGTAATGATACCAACATTTTCTTTAGGTATATCATAAGTATTATTAATTGTCCAAACAAAAGTCTCTTTACTTGTTTTTTTATAGTCTTTTATATTAATACTATTAAAATCAAAATTATTATTAATTTTCTTTTCATTAATTAAAAAGCCAATTATTAAACCTATTTTATAATTAGTATTTTTGCTTTGAATATATTTTAGTAAATTATAGTTAAAACTACATATATAATAATTTAAGGTATACCTTTTTAATATTTTGATTAATTTATTTACAAATTTATAATTCTTACCTTCTTCTTTAATTTCAATTAAAATTATTTTATTACTATTTATATTTTTTAAGACTTCATTTAAACTGTTTAAGCCATCTTTTTGTAATGTTTTAAGTCTAGTATTTTTAACATAATGTCCATTATAAAACAAGTCATGACAAATAACAAATTTATTATCTTTAGTAACTCTAATATCAAATTCTACGCCATCTGTATATTTACTTTTTAAACTATTAATAATACCTTCTAAAGTATTTTCTTTATGAATATCATCGTTACCTCTATGGGCGATTATTTTCATAGTATCACCAGTTAATTATATGAAAAAAACGATAAAGTTTTAACCTTTATCATTTTATATTGCAAGAACAAATGTTAAAATATATTTTGATAAGTATCATTGCTTGTGATAATTACACAATATATATACATTTTTTATTCTTTAGTACAAAGTAGAACTTCATCTACTTTAATGGTAAATTACTAGTTTTAAATCATCAATCTCTTGCTTGGAAAGACCAGTAGCATTGGTAATAATTTTTTCATCAATACCAGATTTCAACAACTTTTTAGCTGTATCAATAGCCATTTCTAACTTTCCTTGAGCTTGTCCTTTTTTCTCGCCAGCAATTTTTCCTGTTTCATAGCCATACCTTTCACCATCATCAAAGGCTTCATTTCTAATTGTTTCTCTTATCATTTTTTCTTCAGTTTCCGGGTCCATCC